>JBNKOV010000395.1:0-5464 GCA_050294955.1 Holophagae bacterium | reverse complement strand
GTTTTTGCCCTTTTCCAACAGGTCCAGAAAGAGCATGTGAAGACAGGTGGTTTTCCCCGTTCCGGCAAACCCAATAAAGGCCAGGTTCAACAAACCATCCCCTCGGTTTTTCACTTCGTTCTCAAAAACCGATTTCAGTTTGCCACAATCTGGTTTTGAGCTGGCGAAGTAACAATTCAGAGCGTTATCGCCTTTGGAAAATGGGGCCAGGCGAGGTTCTACAAATTCTTTGGCCAGATCTAAGCCCAGACCGGTTTTCTCTTTGGCATCTTGGAGACAGTATTCAAAATAGGCTTCTAACTGAGAGAGATTTACCATTGTCCAACCCCCATGAGGATAAGGACATTGTAACTGCGTTAGATCCGCCAGTCCAGAAAATTACAGCGCCAACACCTTTGGGAGATCCTATGCGAGGCCTGGTTAACACAAGCAAACAAGTAAGCCAAAACCTTTGAGCTCTTTGATGAAAATTCCTGGCATGGATCGATGCCTTGTAATATTCCCTGGTTATGGAGGCCCTGGAGCGGGTTTGCCTTCAGGTTGTCTGTCAGCCTACCAAGGTATTTTATATGCCTTTATTGGTGGTGAGCGCAGGGTTACAGGCGTAAGTTTGGATGGTGGGTGGGCGCGTGTTTTGCCTGCCGTTTGGGGGGGAGGTAAAATACGACGTGGCGCACGCGCCCACCTCAATCATGGGTTTTATCAGGCGCTCGCTGTTTCGGGGAGTTCCATGACGGCGGGATGGTTGGTTTTCCCTGGCTCTTCTTCCGCCCCGTGGGTCAAGGCGTTGAGGCGATTGGAGAAAACCGCAAGCAGAATGCCCATGAGGGCGGTTATGGCGAAGAGTCCGCCGAAGATGGCCAGCTCACCCAGTTTCCCGGCCAGTTTACCCACCAGGGCGGCCAGGAAATTGGAAAAGCCGTAGACAGCCCAGTAGACGCCCATGATGGCGCCCGCCATGCGTTTGGGGGCGATCTTGGTAACAAATGAGAGGGAGACCGGGGAAAGACATAACTCGCCTATGGTGTGGAACAAATAGGCCGCCACCAACCAGAATAAGGCGGATTTGCCGTCGGCGGATCCGGTGCGCTGCAGGGACGCGCCAATCATGAAGAGGTAGCCCAGCCCAACTATTAAAGCGCCCACGCCTATTTTGAAGATGGAAGAGGCTGCGCCGCCTCGTTTGCCCCGTCTCACCCAATAGCCCGCTACTACCGCGCCGAATATGAGGATAAACCCGGAATTGAGGCTCTGGAACATGCCAGCAGGGATCTCGAATCCAAAGACTGTGCGGTCTGTGTAATTATTGGCGTAAAGGGTGAGCAATCCGCCGGCCTGTTCAAATGCGACGACGTACATGCCTACTACGGCAAGGATGAGGACCAGAACCTTCATGCGATCCTTCTCCTGATCACTCATGGGGTTTTTCACGCCGGTCTGCTGCTGTTCAACCGAACGGACTTCCAGGTTGCCTACCTGGGTTAAGTACTTGCGGCCATATACAAAAACCGCCTGTCCCAATAACATGCCGAAACCGGCCAGGGAAAAGCCATAATGCCAACCGATGCGCTCCCCGACATAAGAGACCAAGAGGGTGGCCAGGAACGCGCCCAGGTTGATGCCCATGTAAAAAATGGTGAAACCCTCGTCTCGCAGGGGGTCTCCCTGTTTATAGAGCGAGCCGACCATGGTGGATACATTGGGCTTTAACAGGCCAACGCCAAGAATGATGAGGACCAGGGCCACATAAAATGACCAAACCGCCGGGACAGCCATGAGGAGATGGCCCGCGCATAACAGGGAACCTCCAATCATGACCGCCTTTTTCTGGCCCAGGAATTTGTCGGCCAACATGCCGCCCGGAATGCCCATCATATAGCCCGCCATCATGTACAGGCCCAACAGGGTTAATGCGTCGCCTTCGTTCCAGCCGAAGCCGCCGTTGGTTTCGGAAACCAGGAACAATACCAATAGCACCCGCATGCCGTAAAAACTGAATCGCTCCCACATTTCGGTAAAAAACAGGATGGCCAATCCTTTGGGGTGTTTACTCATGCCTTTCTCCTTCTATTTGTTGTATCCATGACCGGCATTCAACCGGAGGGTTAATACAAACATAGTGGTTTCAGGCAATAGTATGTTAAGACTGAGGTTTCCATTTCTGGTAATGGCGTTACCCGCGCAACCAGATTACCAGGATATGGAACCTGTGTTCCAGTGCGATGCTGGGAGCGGCAGGAATGGGGTTTTGGCCGGCTGGGTTATTCCGCGATGTATTCCGTGGGTGATACGCCGTAGTGTTTGCGGAAACATTTGCTGAAGTAACTCGGGTCGTTGAAGCCTACCTGGAAGGTGATTTCTGCGACTGTTCCCTGTCTCTCTTTGAGGAGTCTTGCGGCTTGTTTGAGTCTCTGGCTGCGAATGAAGTCGCCGGGGGATTTGCCGGTGATGGCTTTGATTTTCCGGTAGAGTTGTACGCGGCTCATGGCCAGTTCATGGCTGAATTTGAGGACGCTGAATTGGGGGTCTGCGAGATGCTGCTCTACGGTTTCGCTGGCTCTTTGTAGGAAGCGGGTGTCGGCGCTGTTTTGGACTTCTTCTTGGATGGCGGATGCGTTGCGTTCCCGGAGTTGTTGGCGCTGGCGAATGAGTTCTCGTATGCGAATTTCCAATTCTTCCAGGTCTACGGGTTTGATCATGTAGGCGTCGGCTCCGGTTTCCAGGCCTTGGACTCGTGCTTTTCTGTTGGCGCGGGCGGTGAGGAGGATGATTGGGATATGGCTGGTTTTTTCATCGCTCTTGAGTTTTCTGCACATTTCCAGTCCATCCAGGCCTGGCATCATTACGTCGCTAACAATAATATCGGGAATGGTTTGCATGGCAATTTCAAGACCCTGCTCGCCGTTGCGGGCTTCGCTTACGCGGTACCGAGAACCGAACGCCTCTTTTAGGAAGTCCCGAACTTCTGGGTGGTCTTCAACGATGAGCATGCGCTCTGCGTCTTCTTCTGGCAGGGGCTGAGCTGCGATGGGTTGGGGCTCTATGGGCGGTCCCGATGGCTGCTCCGGTTCCGGCTCGGTGGCGATCTCACCGGCCTGGAGATGATCTGCGCCCATGGGGAGGTAAACGCTGAAGATGGTTTGCTCGTTGGGTTTGCTGGAGACGGTAATCTCGCCGTGATGCAATAAGGTGAGCTCCCGAGCCAGGGCAAGACCAATGCCGGAACCGGCCTGACCAGCAGCCTGGTGGGCGTCTAGTTGAAGGAAACGGTCGAAAATTCGGGGGATCTGATCCTCAGGAACCCCCGGCCCGTTGTCGCATACTTCCACCACACAGTACCGGGTTGCTTCTCTGGTTGTTTCCCGAACGGAGAGCTGAATGCGGCCGCCAGGGGGCGTAAACTTAAAGGCGTTGGACAACAGGTTATAGACGATTTTTTCTAACATGTCCCGATCATAATAGAGAGGCAGTGACTCCTGTTCGGGTAGAAATTGGAATTGGATCTTCCGGTTCTCGGCCCTGGCGGCAAAGGCGTCTGAAATGAGTCGGAGGTCTCGAACCACATCACCATCACGGGCCTTTAATTTAAGCCTTCCATCCTCCAATTTGGAGAGGTCCAACAACTGGTTGATGAGCCGCAAAAGCCGTTGGCCGTTTGCTGCCATCATTTGGTAGTACTTTTTGGGGTCGCCTTTAAAGCTCGTGTCCTGAATGCGCTTCAACGGACCCAGGATGAGGGTAAGCGGGGTGCGGAACTCATGGGAAATATTGGCGAAGAATCGGGACTTCATGTTGTCCATTTCCTGCAATTTCTCAGAAACAAGCCGCTCCCATTTCAGCTCGTTGAGCAGCAATTTGCGGTTCAACTCATAACGGCGCAGGCCGTAGAGGATGAAGGCGAAGATTACGAGATAGGCGACATAGGCCGGAACGGTCTTGTACAACGGGGTGGCGATGTGGATGGGAACTTGGATGCCTTCCTGGTTCCAAACGCCATCGTTGTTTGCGGCTTTCACCTTAAAGACATAGTTCCCGGGATCCAGGTTGGTGTAATTGGCGAAGCGGCGCTTGGAGAATACCCAATCCCCATCGAAGTTCTCCATTTTATGGGCGTACTGGTTTTTGTGGGGCGCGGTATATTCCAGCGCGGCAAATTCGAATGAAAAGGCGTTTTCCGCCTGGGTGAGCGCCAGGCTTCCACCCTCGCCGAGAACGCCGTTTAGGATGGGTTTGCCATGGGCGTTTCGGTCTGTGTTGAGTACGGGCGTGTTTAGAATTTGAAATTGGGAGATGACCAGAGGCGGCGGATGGGCGTTGACCTTGACCTGATCGCTGAAGAAACTGATGAGCCCGTTGATGCCGCCAAAGAAAAGCTCCCCTTTTGTGGTTCGGAAACAGGCCCCGGTGTTGAACTCGTCGCTTAGCAGGCCGTCTCCCGCGTCGTAGTTGCGAAAGACGAGAGTATTGGAATTGAAATGGCTCAAACCCCGGTTGGTGCTGATCCAGAGATCGCCCGATGGGTCTTCCAAGATGCCGTAGACCACATTATTGGGCAGGCCGTCTTTTTCCTGGAAGTGAGTGAAGGTTCCGGTGATGGGATCGAGCCGGTTCAGGCCGCCGCTGCTGGCGCCCACCCAGAGAACACCCCGTCCGTCTTCCAGAATGGCCAGAACCCGGGGCGCGCTTAACTGATTCTTTTTCTGTGGGTCATAACGCCAATGAGTGATTTGCTGGCCATCAAGACGGGCCAGACCATCGTCGCTGCCGACCCATAACCGGTCTCTCCTGTCTCTATACAGGACACGAATGACCGGGTTCCAATCCACGACGCGATGGGCGATCCCGGTTTCCGGCGAGAACCGGAACAGACCATCGTCTCCGCCCACCATAATGGATTTTTCATCGCCTTGAGCCAGGGTTCGGACCACATTGGCCCGAGCGGCGGGGTCGGATGGATCCAAGAGGAAGGACCGGAATTGATGGGCGTCACGACGGGCAAGGCCAGCCATGGTCCCCACCCAAAGGGTCTGGTCCAGGTCTTCCAAGAGACATAGCACATGATCGCTGTTGAGAGAATGGGGGTCTTTCGGGTTTTGCCGGAACCGGTCCACACGACCCGTTTCCCGATTGATCCGATTCAAACCGCCCAGAGTGGCGCCAACCCAAAGACGACCCTTTTCATCTTCCAGAACGGCCCGGATAATGTTGTTGCTGAGCGTATTGGGATTGTTGGGGTCGTGTTGATAATGATAAAACGGCAAGGGCCGCAATTTATCCAAACCCTTGGCGCCGATCCACAGCAGGCCGGAGCGATCTGTGCAAAGCGCTCTCACGGTATTTTCGCTCAGACTTTTGGGATCTTTGGGGTTATGCCGCCAGGTAGTGAACTTGGACCCGTCGAAGGAGCTGAGCCCGTCGCCTTCAGATCCGATCCAAAGCGTACCCTCCAAATCTTCCCCAATCA
>JBNKOV010000394.1:0-5472 GCA_050294955.1 Holophagae bacterium | reverse complement strand
CCCGAATGCCGCCCTTCTCGCAATCGTAGTGGCGGTTGGGCGTGATGGTCCCCGAGTCCAGGGCGGCGGCGACCGTGACGATTTTAAAGGCGGACGCGGGTTCGTATACGTCAACCACGGCGCGGTTCTTGCGTTTGAAGGAGGTGAACTTTTCGAAGTGGTTGGGGTTGAAATCCGGGATGTTGGCCATGCCCAATATTGCGCCGGTGGAGGGGTTGACCACAATGGCGGTCAGGTTGCGGGCGCGGGTGCGCTTCTTGGCTCTGCGCAAGGCGTCTTCCACGAATAACTGGATGTTGGCGTCCAGGGTTAACTGAATGTTGGCGCCAATTACGGGCTCGCGCACCACGGTGGTTTCCAGGCCGTTCTTCTTCCGGCGACCGTCTCGCATGATCTCTAATTCGCCGGGTTTTCCCTTCATTTCCTCGTCGTAGAGGTATTCCAGGCCTTCCTTTGCGGAGCCGCTCTGGTTCATGAAGCCCAATATGTGAGACGCGATCCAGCCGTTGGGGTACCGTCGCCACATCTCGGTGTTGTAGTGAACGCCCTGCATTTTAAGCTCTTTCACTTTTTGGATCACGTTCTCGGAAACCCGCTTCTCGACATAGAGGAAGCGCTTCTTCTTGTTGGAGAGTTCCCGGGTCTTTTTCTGCTCCCATTCCAGGTCTTTATTGAGAATTTCGGCCAGGGCCTCGGCGGTCGCTTTGGGGCTCTCGATGCGGGCCGGGTCGGCGAAAATATAGTATTCCTCGCGGCTGATGGCCAGGAGGCGGCCTTCCGAGTCCAGGATCTCGCCTCGTCTCGCCGGGATTTTTTCCGTGGCGTAGTGCAGGTTCTCCGACTTCTCCATCATGGCGTCAACCTGGAGAATTTGCAGGTCCACCAGTCGATACACAATCCCCGCGCTCCACAAAACAATGAAGGCTACCATCACTCGTATTCTGGATACAAAGCGGGGATTGTTCATGGGTCAGGGCTCCCGAACTCTAGCAACAAGACTATCCCCGGTGGATGTGGTTTCCACTCTGTCGATGATCTGCACCTGCAGGTGCTGTCCTCGGGTCATGGGCCGCAAGCCCAGGTCCAGGGATTTCTGCCAGATCTGGTCTGGCCTGGACAGGGTGGTGAGTTCGGCTCTCAGTCGAACCTGCTCTTCGGTTAGCCGAGTGTTCTCGTCTCTGAGTTCGGTGATATGATAGCCCACGCTAACCAGCGAGCTTTGCTTGGCGGCGATGACCAGCATGGGTATGACCAGAACCACAGCTCCGCCAGCCAGGAATAGGAAATCCCGGCCGCGGTTTCTCAGCTTCTTAACTTTTTTGCCTCTAAAAAATTGTGACATGCACTCCCCCCGTGAACTCTGAGGTTACTCCTTTTCGATGACCCGCAATTTGGCGCTTCTCGAGGCGGGGTTCTCCCGTGCTTCCGCCTCATCTGCGACCAGGGGCCGTTTGGTTATAATTTTGTATCCGCCTTCCTTAGCATGCTGTCTAAAACAATGTTTCACGATACGATCTTCCAGGCTGTGGAAGCTGATGATGACCGCTCTGCCGCCAGGCGCAAGTCGCGCCAGGACCAGGGGCAGCGTGTCCTCAAGCTCTCCCAATTCGTTGTTCACCACAATCCGCAGGGCCTGGAAGGTTCGGGTTGCGGGGTCGATGCGGTGATACTTTTTGGGATAAACCGACCGGCACAATCGCGCCAGACGGTCCGTGTCGTGAAAGGGTTCTTCTTTGCGCCACTCTATAATTCTGGCCGCGATTCTTCGGGAGAAACGTTCTTCCCCGTATTTATAGATCAAGTTGGCCAGGTCCTCTTCTCGCGTTTCATTCACCAAATCCGCAGCCGTAGTGGGTTGGCTCTGATCCATGCGCATGTCCAGGGGTCCGTTTTCCTTGAAACTGAATCCCCGTTCCGGATCTTTGAGCTGGGGCGTAGAGCATCCCAAATCCCATAAAACGCCAGACAAATTGGGGGGCGTCTGGTCCACTACCTGGCTCAGACTGCCCCTTATGAAACGAAAGCGATCGTCTTCTATGAGCTGGGAGGCGGCCTCGGCTGTTTCGTCCCAATCGGAACCCACCAGGCTGCCGTTCTCTCCCAACTGCTCTAAAATAAGTCTCGTGTGACCGCCGCGGCCAAAGGTGCCGTCCCAATAACACCCATCGGGCCGGATTGCCAGGCCTTCAAGGGTTTCTTTAATAAGTACAGGAATATGCGCGGTCACTTAAATCCCCAGTAAATTGAAATCTTCGTTAGAGAAGGAGTCGGCTCCCTCAAGGTCTTCCATTTCTTTCGCAGGCCACATTTCCAGGTGGTCTGTGCAGCCGATTAACACCACGTCGTCTTCTATGCCGACCAGGCGTCGTTGGTTGGGCTTGATTAATATTCTTCCCTGAGAATCCATGCCAACCTCTGCGCCGTAACGGTTTGCCCTTGTGAGGAATTTCCGTTTCAGCGGGTTCATGGCTCCCAGTTCGTTCACGCGGGATTCGATCTCTTCCCAAACCGCGATGGGGTAGATGGCCAGGTACTCATCCGTCAGCGCCGTAATGAACAAAGCTCCGCCGTATGCGCCTTCCAGGTTTTTCTTGAAAGAGGAAGGCATCTTCAGGCGACCTTTGTCATCGATACGGGCTTCGGCGTGCCCACGCAGGCGAGCGGCCATATTACAACTCGTGTTTAGGATTTATGGGAGATGTCCTTTTGGGTCCCATTTTTTCCATTCTAGTCCACTTTGGTCCACAAGGTCAACAAAACTCCGGTTATTTTAAGTGATGTGGTCCACTTTTTCCCAAAAATATTGGAGAAATGTGGAAAGGAGACCACTTGACAGGCGGTAAAAAGGGGGATCTTGCGCTGGAGGCCCTTAAATTTGATTCTCAATTTTCGAATTCGTGTCTATAATGGGTGGTATTGTCGGGACATCGGAAAGATTATAAAAAAACGTTTTTCTGATTATGAGGAGTGATTGAGATGAAACATGTGATTGCCTTACTGCTATGCGCTGGATTATTTGCGGTTAGCCCGTCTTTTGCAGAATTGCCTTCCTGCGATGAGCTGGCCGAGCTGGCGGATATTCTGGACGAAGTGAACGACGAGCTGGACCGCATCGGACGCATTCCCGAGGACAGTGAGTTGGATCAGGCATTGGGAGAAGTGGTCACCGCTTTGGAAGACGTGTCGAAAATTGAGGACAGCAAGAAATTGTCCAAATCAGTTGCAGCCCTTGCAAAGGCTTGGGAAGCTTTGGATTGGGATAATTTCCAGGTTGCGTTGGACGAGGTGGTGCTCAGCTTCGACAAGATCCGCCGGGCCGAATGCGACTAAAGAAAGAAGCGCAATGCCCTTGAGGCGTTGCGCTTTGTCCCTATCTCAAGGTTGGGAGGCGGGTTTTGCCATGACCGCACTTCTGGCTGCCCTCGACGGATGCATCTGATTCTTTTGGCGGGCGAGCTAGCGGGAGATCTTGGATTTTTGACCTGGCGCGACTAAGAATGGTGAAATGTATAAGCCCTTTGTTTCGTTTGATCACCATCTTTTGTGCAAGTTTTTCGGCGTTTTGGTCAAGTTTTTCCTTCTCTTAAAAATCTTTTGCGGCGATGTGTGCGCCTTTTGCGCTGCCTTGAGTACCTTTTGCGGCGATGTGCGCGGGTTTTGCGCTGCTTTGGGAATGTGTTGCGGTCATGTGTTCAAGTTTTGCGCTGCCTTGCAGAAGTGTTTCCTCCATTAATTCAGGTATTGCGGCGTTCTGAAAATGTATTTCGGCGATGTGTTTGTGAATTTCCCCATTCTGGGAAGTTTTTCGGTGATAGGAGCAGGTTTGGCGGCCATATTTTGAGTTTTGCGCTGACTTTTGTCAGAATTTCCCTGGGTTGTCCAAAGATTTCCTCGGGTTGTGTGAGTTTTGCGGCCACGTGAGCAGCCTCGTTTTGCTTCTGTTTATTTGCAACCCTGAATACAGAAAGAGGCGGAATGGGTGGTTCCGCCTCGTCCTGCTTGATCTTGATCTCTGAGCAGCGGTTATCTAATAGGAACTGTCTGGTTGTGAGTTTCCATGTATCTGATGACACCCCGCCGGTTCATTCTTGCATCTATGTAACAGGTCACCACAAGTGGCGGCTTGCCGGTGGTTTGGTCGCAGTTCAGTCTTACCTGAACAGTGCCCCACTGGTAGCGTCCCTCGGGCTGAATGAGATAATAGATGGGCTGGGGTTGGCACGTTTCCATCCAATAGCCATCGGCCAGACAAGTTTGGATTTCGTCGCAATTCATGGCTGCGTCCTCTGCGGTGAAGAATCGATTTCCTGCATAGAGGCCCAGGGTGAGTAGGCTTGCGACGGTTAGAATCTTGAGCATGCTTTTCATAACAACCTCCTTGCGGAGGCCTGCCTCGTTTTTTGGGGCAGGTCTCGTAACACATAAAATTTGTGCTGGTTATGATCTTTATATGCCTCTATATCCATAGCAAAAGCCTTGCCACTTTCCACCTGAAAACGGCCTTTTCAGAGTGGGTCTTCCCAAGTGATGGGCCATGGGCGCAGCCGGTGAAATGGGGCGTATTTTGGCTCTGTCAGCCCTGTTTTACGGGCGATGTGAATGGGAAATATTTGAGCGAAAATACTCAGGTCGCGTATTTTTGCGCAAGTTGGTCTGTTCGGAATTTATTTCGATTCAAGTATGGTTGGCGGGGAGGACAAAGAAGAAGACCGAAACAAAATGGCAGGCGCTGCCCAGTAGGACGAGGAGGTGGAAAATGGCGTGGTTGAATTTGATGCTGCGAATGCTGTAGAAAACTGCCCCCAGCGTATAGGCCCCGCCGCCGGCAAACAACCAGAAAAGCCCGCCATTGGAGAAGTTTGCGGCAAGCGGTTTGATGGCGAATATGATGAGCCATCCCATGATCACATACATGATGGTGGACACTATATTGAAGCGTCCGGTGAAGAAGAGTTTTAGGGTGACGCCGGCCAGGGCCAGAGCCCAGGAAATGCCAAAAACTACCCAGCCTACGGTTCCTTTGAGCGTGATTAACGTGAAGGGCGTGTAGGTTCCGGCGATCAGGATGTAGATGGCCGCATGGTCCAACACCTTCATCTTCTTGCGAGTGGAGGGCTTTTTGGCGCCGTGGTAGAAGGTGGAGGCGGCGTAGAGGAGAATGAGGCTGACGCCGAACACGCTAAAACTGGTGATATGCCATGCGTCTCCAAAAAGGGAGGCCCGAATGATTAGAGAGCAGAGGAAGACGCAGCTCAATCCCAGCCCAAAGGCATGGGAGATAACGTTCATCTTCTCTTCAAGCGGCTCGTACTCGGCTGTGGTGATCATGCCTGCCCGTCCTTTTCCCCGCAATTGGGGTCGCTGCCATGAAGGCGCGGTCAGTTCTTATGGTATCACGTCTTTGGCCTGGGCTTGCGTCAAATTGAAGGGGCGTTCAGAAAACCTGGTTCCGAACGCCCTGGCCGGTTTAAT
>JBNKOV010000393.1:0-5479 GCA_050294955.1 Holophagae bacterium | reverse complement strand
TACCGGGTACGATGCGAATGGGACTCAGGTTGTATCATTCAAACCGCTTTCGGCCTACTCGCCGTTTCATGTCTTCACTTGGGAGACAACCCCCGCCATGTTCGACAAGCGGCTTCAGTCTATCGTGTTGACAAGCGATCAGCAATTGGACGGCGTTTTGTGGATGTGGAACGATTTGTTGGGCGTGGTAAACGGTGTCGCCATTACTGAGGTCACCGCCAGTAGCCTGGTCATGCCTCATATTCCAAGCGATTTCTTTTCCTGGCGTTCCAGCTTTGCGATCATGGGCGTTTCGGCGAACGAGACTTCCGGTTCGGTTTCCTTTGGATACTCCAACAACCGGGGATTTTACGACAACGCCGGGTCATGGACCCTGGCTCCCAACGCCTATCTCAGTCGCTCGCCCTTCTACAATATACTTCTGAGCGATGCGGATCTGGTGACCTGGGGCAATGTCACGGTGAACTCTCCCGATTTCAAAATCGCTGGGTTCCAAAGCTTTTTGAGGCATGCGGAGTTCCAGAGCGCCGCTATTGAGTTGGGCGAGAAGCCTACCTCTGAGGGCTATTTCCTTTTCACAGAAAACGACGCTTGGGCCTTTACCGAAATGTTCGCCTTCACCAATCCCAACTCGGAGCGAGTGCGGATTGATTATGAGCTGATCTACAAAGATCCTGCCACGGGCGAGATCATGACAGCCATTCAGTCCGAGCAAATCGGACCTTTGGCAAGAATTAATAAGATCGTTGGAACCAGCAGCCTGTTCCCAGAAATTGAAGGGGATTATCTCTCGCTTCATTTCACCACGTCCCCCGTTATTGTAAGCGGCGAGGCTGAGCCCGCCAGCAGCGCCATTTTCGCCACCCATCTTCAGTCTAGTGAAGACGCTGTGTCTCTGGGCGCCCACACTGCGGTTGGGAAACTGGGCAATACAGGCTCCAGTTGGATCAGTTTTGACGAACGTTTTGACACCCAATTGGACATCAGCGCTTTTGGCGAACAGGCCGTAAAGATTCAAATGGTGGTTTCTGATCGGGTTGGCGAACCCATGTTGGAGCTTCCTCTTGAGCTGGTTCGCGGTGAACGCACTTCATTCCATTCCGATGAACTCGCGGTTCTCATTCAAGACATGCTGGGCCTAGAAGAGCCTCCCACCGGAGCGTTCCGGGTGGATTTTGTGGGTGACGGCAATTTCTTGACCAAGTCCACGCTGTTCCGTGGCATCGACTATGCCGTCGTCAATCCTCCTGTTTGGTTTGAAAAGCCCGAGTTTTAAACGGGTTCCTAGTCCAGGGCGGATTCTTCGGCGATAAGCATCAACAGGTCAAGGAAGTCTTTTTCCTTGTACTGGTCGGACCCTTTCTCCTGCATCTGGTGAAAGCGGAATACGGACCAGGTTTTATCTCTGGCGAGGAAGCGGTCCATTAAGAGGGTCAGTTCTTCGATGGCGATCTGCCAGCTTTTCATGTCCCTGACCTCTTCTTGCGTTTCAAATTCCGAGTCTGGAAGGACCGCCGCGCTCTCTTCGAAGAGCAGGGTGTCTTCTGGTTTTACAATGCGTCGTCCCTTCTGGGCCTCTTCCAGGAAGATTCGGTATACGCCTAAGATGTTTTTTAGCAGAAGACCTTTGGTCTCAGTGGTTAGGGGAACAGCTTCCTCTTTGGTTTTCTGGGTTTTGTCGAACATGTCTTCCGAGGCATGACCGAGATGGCGGGCTTGGAACCAGGACCCCACCTTGATGGCGTCATCGACTTGGGTGAGGTAGCCCATGTGGAGGAGTTTGGCTACGATTGCTTTTTCTCCTGCATTGTCCAGATTCGGGGGGAAGCTCTCGCCGGTGTGTATTCCACGCAACACCTGCTTTTCTTTATCGTTAAGCAGGTTGTAGTTTACTTCGATGGTCTGGTTCATCATGGGGTTGGTTTCCATTTGAGGCAAGACCTGATCCAAGTTGCGGTTTTCGAAGTAATGTTTGGCAAGTAATTGTATTTCAAAGGGGTTGCCATCGGTTAACCCATATAGTTTTTCTTGAATCTCCCTGTCTTCAAATCCCTGGACAAGTAATTCAAGGGAGGATTCTCTGCACAGGTTCCCCAAATAGGAGACAGTGAAGCCGTGGAGAAATGGAGAGGTTTCGGTCTCCATGGTCTGGTAGAGTTGTTCCAGCCGGGGCGTTGAAGCGATAATGGTTCGGGCGTTTCGCGTGTTTTGAAAAAAACGGCGCAGTTTACTGAGAATAACGGCGTTTTCCTTGCCAACGTTGATGAGTTCCTCGGCTTCATCAATGAGGAGAATGAGGTCCAGGTTTTGCCTGGAAAGGGTGCGGGCGAGCTTTTTCAGCAACTGTGGCGTGGTGGTTGTGTCTTCCCAATCAAAATCGCTAATTGCTTGCCATCGCTCATCGTACATGTCTTGGCTGTCTTCCAGAGCGTCGTAGAGGCTGTCGTAGAGGCCTTTGCTGTCGTAGCTTCCCTGGATATCCCAGTACAGGGCGAAGGATTTTTCATGGTTTTCCATGACCAGGTTTTCCATATGACGTAGAAAGGACGTTTTGCCCACTCTGCGTTTGCCAATAATCCAATCACAGGGTTCGTTGGCGTCCAAGATGTTTTTAATTAGTTGTTTGCGGCCAAAGAAATGGGGTCCGCTCACCCATCTCCCCGCCGAAAAAGGGTTCCTCTTCATTCCTGGGCTCCGTAGAACTCTCGCTTGATTTCGTTAAAAACATAATCCACGTCTTCGGGCAAAATGCGTCGCCTGTTCTCCGCAAGTATATGGGACACAAGGTTTAAGCACATCTTTTGGATGAGATAGGGTTTGCCGTCCGTTAATTCCATAATCCGCTTGACCGCGTCTGGGGAGTATTGATAGACGCCAGTCACGGGTTTTGTGATCAGCGCATCGGCGTGGCTTTTGCTAAATGGTTTGAGTCCAATCTGTTCAAAGAAATTATACCAGGGGCTGCCCTCGCTTTTCCATCGGGTATTGATGTGGATGCCCGCCATGACCGCCACGATATGTTCTGCAAACCCCTTCATGAAAACGGACCTGAGCTGCTGGTTGGTCTGCTCGCTGAATCCGTTCATAACATCAACTTCATCAAGGAGAAGCACGAGCTTGGGCTTCTTTTCGCACTGTTGTTTCAGGGCGTTGATGTACTTCCTCAGTCGAGAGGTGAACTTGCGGTGGTCCATGATTTCAGGAGGCGCCTCCAAGGTGATGTTGTGGGTTTCCAAAACGGCGCCGATTTCGTGGTCCAGCGAGGCAAAGAAATGTTCTTCCTTCACACCCTGAAGGTCAATAAATACAGGGATAAACTGATATTGAGGGTCGTCGGTGAAGGGCAGTGCGTTGTTGAGCCTGTGCAGGAAGCTGGTTTTGCCAATGCGTCGCTCCCCGTAAATCATGAGCGAGTTATTGTGAAGCGTATTGAGGATCTGCTTGAGCAGGGTGTCTCTGCCGTAGAACATCTTCTCGTTAAGTATTGGCGCTCCAGCGATATAGGGATTGAAGCGCTCCCTGAACGCCTTGCGCTTCTTCAACTGTCGCATGCCGAAAATGGCCAGGATCAGGGCGGCTGAAATGAGGATGAGACTTTGCTTTACCCGGCGGGTAAACAGGGGAATGGGACGCTCGTAATCCACACGCTGATATCGCGTGTATTTATGACCCTGGTCATCCATCACCCTCATGGCGAACTCGTTCTCGTAACTCACAAATTTAAGGTTATTTACCATAGGCACTTGGAATTCTGTGCGCTTGTCAATATCCCAGTAGCGAATCTGCTTATCGTTTAGGAAGAGGGTGGCTCGGGTGAGGGGAACCGAGCTGATGACCTTGAGCCGCACATTGGCGGTTCGGTTCCTGAACTTTTCAATCCCCCATTTTACTTCCACATCGCCCTTGGCCGATTTGGTGTCTTGGAAGTCTTTGAGTCGGTTGAGCAGATCGCGGTTTTCCCGGGCCATCATCGTCTGATTTTTTTCTAAAGTAGCTTTATCTTCAATAAGTTGGGCGATAGCCTGCTGGGCGGTTCCGAAGGCGTCTTGCAGTTCATCTTCGCTTTTGCCCCTGTCCTCCAGCTCTTTTCGGACCCGGGCCACTGCGTCGGTCGCTTCAAAGTTGCTAGGGTCTAACTGTTTTACGGCGAGGTAGTTGTGGTAGGCAGTCTCGTAATCTCCCGTCGTTTCGGCCTCTTTGCCGGCTTCCCATAATTGTTGGATCTTATCCATCAGC
Source organism: Holophagae bacterium (assembly GCA_050294955.1). GTDB lineage: Bacteria > Acidobacteriota > Holophagae > Acanthopleuribacterales > Acanthopleuribacteraceae > JBNKOV01. The sequence continues at coordinate 1,243 of JBNKOV010000393.1, read as the reverse complement.
GCGACCTGACTTGTTTCAAGCATATCCTGCTTGGTTTTCATGTCGCGGGAGGCCTCGTTCAGCTCTTCGAGGCTTGAAATAATGGGGTTGTCAGGATCAGCCAGCTTCAGCTTTTCGATTTCCTGGGCGGCGCGATCAAAATCGTTTTGAACGATATGGTCGAAAATAGGCAGAAACTCGTTGAAAAAATCGGGCTTATCTTCCACCGGCGTTGTATCGGGATTGTCCGGATTCGGCGGCTCGGCCCCGTAATTTGCGACCATTTCTTCGATCATCTTCATGCGGATCGTAACCGCATTGTCCTGAGTCTTGTCTTCCTCGTATTGATAGGCGAGATCCAGGTAGTAGCGGGCTTTTTCAGAGTCTTTCAGGCTGAAGTAGGCTATGGCCAACTTGTGGTAGGGAAAGTAGGAAATGAAGCGCACGCCATAGGTTTTGGCCGTTGGAGACGACTCCTTCCTTTCCTCGATCGCAGCTTCCAAATCTGTAATTGCACCACGGTAGTCCCGGGCCTCTAATTTCTCGGAGCCGGACTTGTACAGCTCGTAAAATGGCTTGTCTTGAAAGCTGAATAGGAGAAACAAAAGCCACATGGGGTCCGCTCCTCAAAACCTGTAGAGCATGGAGGTGACAAGCCTGGTGAAACGGTCCGAATCCACCAGGGCCACATCAATTTGAAGTTTATCGTTCCAAACAAAACCCACGCCAAGAGTGTAGCCCACGTTGTTCTTCTTGTCGTCTGCATTGAAGATGTACTCCTGGACATCGTGAAAGCCTTCGGGTTCGCCTTCTTCGCGGGTTCCCACGAACCGGGTCTTGTGGTCCGGATCCGTAAAACCGCCTGCCCGTAGAGCAAGGATATGTCTTTTAAGGGGAAAGAGATATTCGGCGCCGAGTCGAAAGTCGGGATCTTCGCTGATATCGTAATCGTCCGATTCAAAGGAGAAGGGCGTGGGGAAGGATGAGATCTTTGAGAGAACGGTGAGGTTGTCGCCAACCATCTGGCGATAGCGAACCCAATCCACGTCAAACAGAACCGTCCAAAAGTCGTTGGGCTGCCAGGAAAGGCCGAGTTGAGCGGAGTCTGGGATTTTGAAGGTTACCTGAACAGGTTCTGGACCGGAAGTAGAGGTGAGGTCGCGAACGGTTTCCGTGTAGCTGAATTTGGGTTGAAGCTTGTAGGACAGCCCGATTTTAAGCTTGGGATGAATCTGGTAGAGCCCGCCCAGAACATAGAAGGGAC
>JBNKOV010000392.1:0-5490 GCA_050294955.1 Holophagae bacterium | reverse complement strand
AGAAGACTCTTCAAGGAGTCTGCGCATTTCAACAGAAGATAAAAAGCCGGCATATCACGGGCCGGTAAAAAAACGACTCAAAAGGGGAAATTATGAGGAGAGCAAAAACCACTCTTAAACTGGAAGATCTCGTAATCAACAGTTTTATCACCACATTTGATCAACAATCCGAGAGTCAGACCAAAAATATCCAAGGCGGCGCAGGGACTATGGTATGTGCAACACTGGATACATGCACCAACTCACAAGCGCAATCTACGATTAATTGCCAGTAAACAACTCTTTTATCGGTAACGCTCTTTGAAGCCCGTTTATACATTTTGCATTGATTAAAAGCCTTCCTAGAGAAAATATCGAAAACAGAGTTAAATTCACGAGCAATTCAAGAATGATGATACAGCTATAGCAGGGCTGTAGTGTATCTACTGGAATCGATAAGGTGCAGTATTTTAAGTGTCAATTTTTGACCCTTCCGCTAGAAGTTTATCCACAAGCCGGTAAGGTGGGATCTCCACCTTACAGCCTGGGATTTATGGGATTTACAATGTTGCAGAAATCCTGCAAAAGAGGACTGCAACGTAAATGCAAGGCGCCAGGGTCACATGGGGGATCTGGTCCAGAAAAGCACCGCGCCATGTCTCTAGATTCCAGATAGGGGTTTGATCTAGGAGCAGAATGATGAAAAAAAAACATCGCTTAACTTTAGACGAAATCAAGATCGAGAGCTTTTCAACCACCGAACTGGGAACCCAAAAAGCCGCTGATCAAGCAGGCGGCGAAGTACAATATGCAACCATGTACACCTGTGATTACTTAGAGGGCCGCGGCACCGTAATCTGCTGTTAACAACAGTCAACCAGAGACAAGGCTGGTATTTGCTCCTTTGCAAAACCAGCCCAACCCCATGGAAACCTCAGTTCGGTTCCGATTTAGCCTGCTTTTCTTTATGGGCCTGAGACTGAATATATTGTGTCGGCGTAGAGCCAAAGGCATTTCTGAAAGAAGTTGAGAAATGCCCTGGATTTGAGAAACCTACGTTATAGGCAATTTCAGAAACGGTTCCTGCATGCTGGTCCAAAAGCTGCATCGCTCGCTTTAACCGATACCCTTTTATGAAGTCAGAGGGTCCTTTTTCGGTTAAGGCGGTGAACTTTCGATAGAGCTGTCTTCTACTGAGGCCCATTTCATCTGCTAACTCATACACGCCAAAATTAACATTGCCAATATTTTCTTCCACCAGATCCGAGGCCTTTTGAAGAAACGCCTCATCGGCCGAAGAGATCGTGATATTGGTGGGCTGCAGCACCACCTTCTTGCTATACCGATTTCGAAGATCTCTTCTGGAACCAATGAGATTCCCAATTCGGGCGAGAAGCTCCCGGGGCTGGAAGGGCTTCGTAATATAATCGTCAGCGCCCTGACTCAAGCCCTCCATTTTGGCCTTGCTGGTGGCCCGTGCGGTGAGAAGGACGACGGGAACCTCGGCCGTTGTTGGATCAGATTTGAGCGCCTTACAAAGGGCAAACCCATCCATTCCAGGCATCATGACATCACTGAGCACAAGGTCCGGGACTCTTTCAGCAGCTAATTCCAGAGCCATTTTCCCTGAAGAGGCCTCAATGACATCGTAAATTTCTTCCAGGTGCCCCATGATGTAAGATCGTACTTCGTCATGATCTTCAACGAGCAAAACAACAGGCCTGGGACCACTTTCATGGTTGCGGGCCGCTGGCTCCCTTTCCGGATCTAAACCCGCATCGGATTTGGCGGGCAACACAGGGTTTATGGCAGGCGCAGGCTTATCTTCCACAATTGGTGAAGGATAGGACTCAGGAGCAGCGACATCCGCTTGCTTTATTGGGAGTCTTACAACGAAGTCGCTTCCGAAACCCTTTTGACTCGTAACGGAAATATCGCCCCCATGCATTCGAGCCAATTCCCGTGCCAGCGCAAGGCCAATGCCGGTTCCGACCTCTTCCGTTCTAGCATCGCCGACCTGAAAAAACCGATCGAAAACATAGGGTATTTTTTCTTTGGGAATGCCCTGTCCCGTATCCTTAACACTTATTGAGATCCAGCCAGGACCGTCTTTCTGGAGATGAACCAGAATTTTCCCCCCAGCCGCTGTGAATTTAAACGCATTAGAAAGCAGGTTGCTTATAACCTTGCTCAACTGGCTGGCATCCACCTGAGCATAAATGCCTTCTTTCTCAACGGTCACCCCGAGATGTATCTTTTTCCGTTCGGAGAGTTGGGAGAACAGACTTGTCTGCTCTCGAAGAAAGCGGCCCATGTCTTCGTCTCTAAATTCCGGACGAACCTGACCTGCATCCAATTTTGAAATGTCCAAAAGCTGGTTGATCAGGTCCATCAGGCGATGGACATTGGTGAGCATGCTTCGATGCTGACTTTGAATTTTCCGAGTTAATTTCCCAAATCTCCCGGAGAGAAGGTCTTCAAGCGGCCCGATAGTCAGCGTGAGCGGCGTCCGAAATTCGTGGGAAATATTGGTGAAAAACCGCGTTTTAAGTTGGTGTAATTCCTGGAGTTCTCTCGTTCTTTCAGCTACTTTTCGGTCCAACTCTTCATTGACCTGTCTTTGGTAGGCGAGTCGAACCCTCTGAGACCGCAGTCTCACAATCATCCACACCAGCGCGGTGGCGGCCAGAAAGTACAAGGTGTAGGCCCACCACTGAAACCAGGGCGCTGCTTTCACTTCAAAACGGACCGAAGCCCCCTCCTCGTTCCAAACGCCATCCTTATTGCTCCCTTTAACCTTGAATTTATAAGACCCTGCGTCCAAGTTGGTATAGGTCGCTATTCTTCTGCTGGAAGGTGTTTCGGTCCATCCCTTGTCAAAGCCTTCGAGTTGATAGGCATAGAGATTTTTGCTGGGACCTGCAAAATGAAGCGCGGCGAATTCGAAGGATATCACATTATCGTTATGGCCCAGAGAAAACTCCCTGGTGGTTTCTATGGTCCTCTCCAAAGGCGAGTTGGGATCGTTTTCTCTTAGTCCCACCGGACGATTGGAAAGCATGAATTCGGTTATAGCCAGAAGCGGCGGTTGCGGATCATCCACCATTTCTTCCGGTCGGAAAATATTAAAACCGTTCACACCACCAAAAAACATTTCCCCTTCATTGTTGTGAAACCAGGCGCCCATATTGAATTCATTGCTTTGAAGACCATCAAAAACATCGTAATCCCTAAAGGTCTGGGTTGTCTTATCTAAACGGGTCAAACCATAGTTGGTGCTCATCCAAAGTTGGCCCTTTCCATCCTCCAGGATGCTGTAGAAGACCTGGCTATGATTTTCATTTCGCCTAAGGGTTTCAAACCGATGATCATGGGGCGATTCTAGCTTGCTTAATCCCCCATTGGTGCCAAACCACAGCACGCCGTCCTGGTCCTGGATCATGGAAAATACAATATTGGAGGCCAGCGTTGCGGAATCCATGTAATCGCTATAAAAATGTTTGAAAAACACGGAGCCCGGTTTCAGATCACGAGAAAGACCATTTGGCCAGAGATTCAGCCCGCCGCCCGCAGTTCCAACCCACAAATTATTGGACTGATCTTCATAGATAAAAGTCACCCGATCATGACTGAGGCTCTCGGGTCGATTGGGATCGTGGCGATAATGTTGAAACGATATCTCACTGGGATCATTGGAATTCCAGACCATGCGACTCATCCCCGCTGCGCGCGTGCCCAGCCATAAATTGCCAGAATTGTCTTCATTAATGCACCACACATGGCTATCTTTTTGAGATATTTTTGGATCTAAATCGATGTGTGTAAAAGAGTTGGTTTCCGGCTTCCACAAATCCAAGGCCATCCTGGTTCCAATCCAAATATTGCTGGACCGATCCTCATATAAGCTGTAGACAAAGTCCCAACTCAGGCTCGATGGATCATCGTCATCATGGTGGTATTGTTGGAACCGAGCCGGCCCGTCAGGGCCGTCCTTGGATCTGTCCCAACGGTTCAGCCCACCTCCCAAGGTGCCGACCCACAACCGGCCGCTGCTGTCTTCCAGGATGGATTTCACCATATTATGACTCAACCCGTTGGCGCTTGCCCCATCGTTGCGGTAATGTTCAAATCGGGCTCTTTTTCGATCCCATTTATGCACGCCACCACCCCAGGTCCCGATCCATAAAATGCCGGAACGATCCTCGAAAAGGCTCCAAATCTGGTTCGATGTGAGGCTGTTGGGATTAAAAGTGTCCTTGGAATAAAACTCTACGCTTTCCGGTAAACCGTTTTTCGCCAGAACCCTGGCTAGACCCGTCGTCTTGGTTCCAAGCCACAGAAACCCTTCATCATCCTGATGGAGAGATAAAATCTCGCCATAGCTCTCCTCCACCAAAAATGATTTCAGTTCCCGGGTTTCGGGGTCGAGCCGAACAAGACCCGCCCCATTGGTTGCAATCCAAAGATACTCATCCTGCCCGGAAATAATGGCGCGAATTTCCACGTCATCGAGAGGATCCTCTTTGTAATGTTCAAAATGGGCAACGCCATCAGCATCAATGTTAAGGAGTTTATTCACGCCATCCCTGGCCGTGCCTATCCAATAGGTGTTCTGGTCGTCCAACGTCATCGCTGTAATATGGTTGGAGCTTAAACTATCACTTTGCAGAGGGTCTTGCTGAAAATGGTGCTTTTTTCTGGGCGGCTCACTGCCATCGCCAATTTCCCAAGCAAAAAGACCCTGATCCTTCGCGCCGATCCAAAGCAGGCCCTCACCGTCTTCGTATAAAAGCGAAATGCCGGAACTAAGTCCCTCCTTAACCCCATATCTGACAAACCGGTCACGCTCTCGATCAAATCGATTCAAACCGCCTCGCCGGGTGCCTATCCACAAATTGCCTCGATGATCCACACAGAGCGCCGAAATACTGTTCGCAGAAATCGTGGAAGGATCATTGGGATCATGTTTGTAGACCTTAAAACTATAACCGTCATAGCGATTTAGCCCTTCTTCAGTGCCAAACCACATAAACCCGAGATGGTCTTGAACAATACTGAACACATGGGTTTGAGAAAGCCCCTCTTCCAGGGAAATATGGTCAAACCGCAAACCGTAAGACTGACCAAACACCCCTTGCAAACCCAAAACCCAAACGGAGAGGAGAACAAGGGTTGACCTAATTGGAATAGTGGATTTAGTGATATCAGGCCTGTTCTTCATAATTCTAACTCTGTGAGGGAACTCAGTTTGTGAGATATTTTTGATTCGCATTCAAGCCGAACACAAGCAACGGGGGGATAGCGGTTTACCGAATAAAAATAGCAAGATTCTTCCTAAAACACCTCACGCACTGCATATAGCATATCACTTTCGGGTTGCCTCCACGAAAAATTGCCGTGTCCATCATGGAAAAAAGTCGAAAACGGAAGGGGCGTGTCAGCCCAAATTTTGCCAGGAAAACCCGCCTTTGAGATTTAACCCGATCCGGCGTATGGGGATCCTTCCCAGCT
>JBNKOV010000391.1:0-5518 GCA_050294955.1 Holophagae bacterium | reverse complement strand
CTTTTTGAAGAAATAAGGCGCGTTCCATTAAATGCCCAAGTTCCCGGACATTGCCCGGCCAGGAATAGCCCTGCAGCATGTTCACCGCCGATTGGGACAGCTCCGGCAGGGCGACTCGATACCGGGCCGCGTGTTTTTGCAGGAAGAAGGCGGCAAGGGGCGCGATATCTGCGACCCGTTCCCTCAGCGGCGGTATGCGAATTTCCGCCGTTTTGATGCGATAGAGCAGGTCCTGGCGGAAAGCGCCCTCATCAATTTTGGATTGAAGGTCTGCATTGGTCGCCGAAATAAGCCGCACATCGGCGACTAAAGTCTTGGATCCACCCACCTTCTCGAATCGCCGCTCTTCAAGAACGCGTAGGAGCTTGGCTTGTTGGGCAAGGGGAACGCAAGCCACTTCATCTAAAAACAGAGTGCCGCCCCGTGCCAGCTCGAATCGGCCCATTCGGTCTTTTCTGGCGTCGGTAAAAGCGCCTCGAACATGGCCGAACATTTCACTTTCAAAAAGACTCTCGGGAATAGCGCCCATGTTCACAGCTAAGAAAGGTTTCTCTGACCTACTGGAAAAGCGGTGGATGTATTCCGCCAGCAGGCTTTTCCCCGTTCCGTTTTCACCCGTAAGCAACAGATTCATATCGCTGCGGCTGAGATGCTCCACCGAGGAAAGCAGTTGTTTCATGGCCTCGGATCGAGCAATAACGCCCGAGGCAGGCACCGAGGAAAGCTGGTCTCGCAATACCCGGTTCTCCTGAGCGAGACGTCGCCGACCCGACTCGCCCCGGGAGAGTCGAACCTGGGTGGCCAGCAGGTTTAACAGATGGTCATTGTCCCAAGGTTTTTGAATAAAGTCGGCGGCTCCGGCCTTCAGCGCCTTAACCGCAATATCCACAGCGCCGTACCCGGTCATCACAACAATGGGAAGAGATTCCTGAAGTTTGCGCAATTTGGGAAGCAGGTCCAAGCCTTCCTGACCAGAGGTGGTGTTCATGGTGTAGTTCAAGTCCATTAATACCACGTCAAACTGTTCGTTTTCAACGTTTCGCAGCAACTCGCCTGGCGTAGTGACGCCCGTGGTTTCCATGCCTTCCGATTGAAGCAGGAGCTTTAAGGCGACCAGAATTTTGGGGTCGTCGTCGGCAATGAGGATGTGAGGTTTCATAACTTGCTCCAATGGGGATGGTTCCAGGATCCCCTCCGCTCCGAGCGCAAGGCCCGAGTCATGGGGTTCATAGCGGCGAACAAAAGGACCACCGTTATTAATACGCAAACCGTTGCCGCGCATAACGCCATTGCGGTCCATTCTACAGGATAAACCCGGTTGATGAGCAGTGAAATCCCAATGCTCAAGCCCGCGCCGCCCAAGAGCCCAGGCCATATCTTCACCAGATTTTTTTGAACCATGATCTTCGTCTCAAAACTCTGGGTGGCCCCCATGGCCCGACGGACCCAAATCTCCCGAAGTTCAGCTTGCACCCGTGCAAGGGCTCTGGTGTGAACGCCCACCGCCGTGAGCATCAGGGCTAGGAAACCGGCGATTGCAGAGAGGGTGCGGGCCAGCGCCATGAGACTGTCCCTTGCTTTAACGCGATCCATGCCGTCCTCAATCCAGACCGGCCCAAATTGGGACAACAGAGATCTGGCATTATCTTGTAAACCACTATAACGCAGGAACACGCGCGTAGGCCCGCAGGAACGCCCCGTGAATGGAATGTAGAACGCGGGTCTGTTCCATTCGCCGTTGGTCACGCCTACGATTTCAAATATGGCGCCGTCCTCCAGCCGAAGATTTTGATGAAAGGGATCGCCAGCATGGGTTGCCAGCCGACTATCGATGAGCGCCGCTTGGGTCTCATCGCCAGACAAGGGCAGGCCTCGCCCCCGTTCAAGCCTCAAGTTCAAACTGGACATAGAGCCGGAAATGGCAACAACTCTTTCAGGCCCAACCTTTACACTGTTTATAGTCACATTTTGTCTGCCCAGCTCCTGCCAGATAGCGACCTGTTCAACGCTCTCATTTTCCTTGAGTTGCTCCAATAGGACCGGATAAAAATCCGGGTCGGGATTATTGGCGGGAAAATAGCCAATGAGGGTTTGGCTTGGTACCTGACCGAACCAGCCGCCCGCTCGGTAAAGGACGATTTGCGAAATACATGCGCAAAAGAGCAGCATCACCGCCAACCCAACCGCAAGGTTGAGGCTTGCAAACGAAGCGCCTTTGCGGGTAACGCCTCTATTCAACACCAGCGAAAACTGGTCCGCATTCTGCTTCCTCCGCAAAGCCCAGCCAGCCAGGAGTACAGCGCATGCAACCGTGATTAAGGCCATAATCATAACCCCGCCATGCATGGAAAGGATGGGAGATTCAAGGTCGAATCGACTGGAACCAAACGCATTGAACAACAACTGCGCTTCCCCCGCCATAAGTATGGCAGGAACAAAAGCGGACCCGCACAAAACCGCGCATTCCCAAAGGGTTGCCTTCCGCAAGGCGCTGGTCGTGGCGCCCAGAGCCCGTTGAACCGCCGTTTCTCGTTGCCGCTCCTGACATTGAACTTGAATCAGGCGTCCCGCCTCAACGCAGGCAATGGAGAGGATCAGCAGACTAACTGCCAAGCACGCGCCAGCAATCCAAATGGAGCCTTTTCCTCCACCTGAAAAGGTGCTAAGGACCGGGATAGAGCGCGATTTTAGGGTCCAGTCAAAAAGGGAAAAAAGAAACACGCCAAGTCCCATGGACCCAGCAAGAAGACCCGTCGCCACCACAAAGGTCAAGGGTCGCCAGACCAGATTGCGCAAGGCGTAGCGGCCCATGAGATTTGACCCAAATCGGCTCATGGCGCCTGATCCCCAACAACCCGCCCGTCGAGCAGTTCAAGAACCCGGTTCGCCATGGCTGCGGTTTCCCCGTTGTGGGTTGCGAGAACCAGCGCCGCCCCGTCTTTGTTTAAAGAGACAAGCAACTGCATAATCGCATCGCCATTTTTAGAATCTAAATTTCCGGCGGGCTCATCCGCAAGAATGAGAGAGGGTTGGCCCGCCAAAGCTCGGGCAATGGCTACCCTTTGTTGCTGTCCAGCGGAGAGCTGGTGGGGGTAACGCTCCATTCGGTTGCCCAGGCCTACCCGGTCCAACGCGAGGCGAACGCGCGTCCTTATGTCCTGCATCTCCAGTTTGCGCCATGTCAGGGGAAGCGCTACATTCTCAGCAGCGGTTAACCGAGCCATGAGATTGGCGGACCTGAACACATACCCAATCTGGGTATTCCGAACCCGCGCTAGGCCTTCTGCGTCCAGGACCGCCGTGTCCAGCCCGTTCAGGCGGTAGCTTCCCGAGGTAAAGGGATCGATTAAGCCCATGATTGACAGTAGAGTAGACTTCCCGCTGCCGGATGGGCCCGTGACCGAAATGAACGCTCCTGCGGAAAAGCTGAGGTCAACCTGGGTCAGGGCATGGGCCTCCATCACCTCATCGGCGTAGGTTTTTCCTATGTTTCTCATGGCCACCAGGGGCGCGTGTTTCATGTAGACCTTCCGTTATCCGAGAGCCAGTGGTTGGCTGGTTCATCTTAGCATATCAAGGCCCGCCTTCTCTACGACCACCTGATCCACTGGCTTGGTTTCTTTGAGGTTGTTGAAGCGGTTTCGGTCAATCATAAGCGTATTGGGATCAATGCCGGCGCGGGCCGGTTTGCGATTCAGGATAAGGGTGAGTTGGGTGGTTTCCTGGGTGATGTGGTGTTTTTCCAGGTATATGGCCTCCCCTTGCTCATCATACACACCAATAGGGAACCTCTGATCAACTGCAAGGGGCGTCTCCTGGCCCTTGCCGTCGTTTTCCATTACCCGGGCTGAAACCGTGAGATGGAGCTTGAACCGTCCGTCAGCCATGGTTTCATAGTTGGCCGTGTTGGTTTGCAAATCGTAGATAACCCTTTTTTTCATCCATAGATCGATCATGGGATGCTGCTCAGGTGGCGTCAGGCTATAAAGTTCATCCAGGAAATCCAACGTGGTGACATCGCGCCGGTCCAGCAGGTTTCTCATGGCCTGGTTCAGCTTTTGCTCGCCTACAAGATCCCGCAAGGCGTACATGATCACAGCACCCTTAGAATAAACCAGATAAGCGCTTTCCGCCTGGTACAGAGGCGCTTCCTCATACCGCTCCCCTGTTCGGCCCCTCAGGTACCGGTCCATTTCGTATAACATGAACTTTCGGGCTTCCTTCTTGCCGTAAACCTGTTCCAACACCATGGTTTCAGAGTATTTGGTGAACGACTCTATGAGGAAGGAGGCTCCAGGCATATCTGCTGCGTCAATGAGATGGCCCCACCATTGATGGGCAAGTTCGTGGGCCGTCCGCCGCAAAACCTGGTCCTTATCCTTGGGATCCCTCCTGTCGGCAAGGAACCCACGGGTCTCCAGGAACCCCACCGTTCCGGCAAATCCCACGCCGGAAAAGCGACGCCACAAACCCGGGATCTCGAATATCCTAAAGTGGGAAAAGGGATAAGGTCCAAAATTCTCAGTGAAATAATCCATGGAGGCACGTGTCGCTTCAATCATGTAGGCCACATTTTGATGGTGACTAGGGTGATGGTAAACACTTAGCGCAATTCCCTGGTATTCCTCATTTAGAACTTGGTATTTTGCGGACATAATGCCGATATGACCGGAAATGGGTCGCGACGATTTGTAATGGTAAAAGGCCCTGCCTTCATCCTCCCATTGGCGCTCCAAAACCCCGCAAGTAAGCGCGACCTGATCTTTAGGAGTGGATACGACGGCTTCATAATCCAGCCGCCCTTGCTTTGCCTTCTCATGTATGCCATGGAAATCCTCAACCACAACCGCTTCATAGTCGGGCAGTCCCCTTTTGCGGCGTTCGCCATTGTCCTTTAGTTCCAAGGCCTCGCGATAACCAAAGGCTGGGGCGAATCGCGCAAACTGGAGAAAGGTTCCGTTGGCTGCAATGGCCATGTCGGGGCGTCCATTGGAAAAACCCGGGTTATCCATGGCCGAGTTTATGCGAATCTCCAAACTCTGGCCTGGCTCAAGAGGTTGATCCAGTTGGAACAGATAACATCCATATTCCGCATCGGTTTGCATCAGCGTTGCGCCGTCCATTTCAATCGATAGAACAGAGACATCGCTCTTAAGCCGCATCAGCGCTTGTTCAAGCGGCTGCTCGCTTAAATTGGAGATTTGATAGACGCCCCCAATGAGCGCCCGTCTTTGTTCGGGAAACAAATCCACATTTAATCGGGCCGAGGTAATGGCTGGAGCCGGTTTCCCCTCGAATGACCCATACTTCTTTTCGTAGTTAGCCTTCCAATCGTTAACCTCGTCTCGGGTCTCGTAGGAATGGATAATATTCGTATTATAGAAGATGAATCCACCCACGATCACGAACGCGACAGCAAGGCCCGTCATCACCAGTTTCTCACCGCCCCCGAGGGAGGTGAACAGGCCAGTCAAACGTCGCCTAATCCCGGTTTCAGATCCCCTTCGCCAAAGAAGGT
>JBNKOV010000390.1:0-5520 GCA_050294955.1 Holophagae bacterium | reverse complement strand
AGCACTGCTTTGTCGCCCCTATTCTGCCTTGCAAAAACAAAGGCCAGTGAAATCTGAGCGTCAACAACCTGCCAATCTCTCTCAGGAAGCAGCGAAAGGCCTTCGCGCAAATACTCCTCAGCACAATCATCCCGACCTTGCCGTTCTAGTATCATCCCCATTTTAATCAAGGGATGACCGATCAAGGGATGGTTGGGCGCATAGGTCTTTGTGTAGATGGTCAAGGCGCGATACAGCATGGACTCAGCGTCCGACCAGGCATTTCGCGCGGCGAGAACCATGGCAAGCTCTTCCATGGTCATGGCTGTTTCTACATGATTTTCACCAAGCAAAGTCTTTCTCACCTCGAGAGCGGTCTCAAGCATGAGTTCCGCTTCCATGGGAAATCCCATCTCCGCCCATAGCGCCCCCAACCGGGTTTTACTGGCAGCCACATTCAGATTGCTTTCCCCAAAAATGTCGATATTGGTCTGTAGGGACTTCCGTAATAGCGCCTCCGCCTCATCCAGTTCGCCCATGGCCCGATGCACCGCAGCCAACATTTCCTGGTTTGTAACCATCCTGGCTAAAGGCGGGTCTTCTTCGGCGGCTTGGCGTTCAAGAATTCGCCTCGTCACCTTTCCAACCTCTTCATACCGGCCTAAATCATAGAATAACAGCGCCATGTTTTGCATGGCCCTTCGGGTTTCCAGATGATCCTCACCCAATTCGATCTGACAGACGGTAGTCGCCTTCTCATAATACTTCCGGGCTTTGTCATACAAACCCATATCGTGGTATGAGAGGGCCAGATTATTAAAGGATTTTGCAGTTTCCGGATGGTTCTCCCCAAAGACTTCCAGCCGAATATCCAGTGACTCTCGGAACATCTTGGAAGCTTTCTCATAATTGCCGTTCCTGGCAAGGGCCACACCCAGATGATAGTAGCTGGACGCCACCTCCCGATGTATCTTCCCAAATAGATTCTTGCGTATGGATAAGCAAGCCTCATAAGTTGATTCGGCAGAATCGAATAAATCCAGTTGATAGTAAAGGTCTCCCAGAGTCGCCAGCAACATGGCCTTCGTTTCCTCCTGACCTTCGAGAGCCATAACTCTTCTGGCTCCGGCGTCTAACAATTCCTTACCGGTAATGGGATTGCCTTGAGCCGCCTCCGGTTCCGCCACCTGGAACAAGTCCACAAGAAGAGCAGACACCTTTTCTGCTCGGTCGCGTTCAAGGGTCGTCTTGGAAGAGGCAAGGGTCATGCCGATAAGCGAAAACAGGAGCAGCCCAACAAAGGCGGTGGCAGCGCTGGCGCTCAACCAGTATCTGCGAAAGAACCGATTCATTTTATACCCAAAAGTGCTTCTTCTGGCTCTTACAGGCCGTCCAACCATATGGCGTCTGATATCAGCAGAAAACGCATCTACGGAAGGATAACGCCTTTCAGGCTCTTTTCTAAGGGCCATAAGCAGGATGTTGTCCAGGTCGCCACGCAATCTGCGTTTCAGTTGCTGAACCGAGCATCCACGAATGGCGGCTGCGTCATTTGGATGAATGGGCGATTTCGCTCTATCACCTTCAAAGCATGAACTGGGCGCGTGGGGATGGCCGTCACATACGAGGGCTTCTACCTCTTTAGCGGAAAGGCCTTCCGCCCAAAAGGGGTGACGACCCGTTAACAGTTTGAAAACCAAAACGCCCAAAGCATAGACATCGCCGGTAGTGGCGACTGGAAAACCTTGGATCTGTTCAGGGCTGGCATAACTCACCGTCATGGGACGCGGGGCCATGGCAGTCAGGTCTGGCGAACTGTCGCCGTCGCTGCTCAATAATTTAGCAATGCCAAAATCCAAGAGCTTCACTACGCCGCCGTCGGTTACCAACACATTTCCAGGTTTTAAATCGCGATGAATAACCAGATTTCGATGGGCATAACCTACAGCGTCACAAATAGTTCGAAACAGAACCAATCTTTGATTGATGGTGAGCCGGTTTCTATCGCAATACACGTCAACCGGTTCGCCTTCAATGTATTCCATTACAAAATAGGGCCGCCCATCGGGGGTCTCCCCTCCATCGTAGAGCTTGGCTATGTGGGGATGATCTAAATTGGCAAGGATTTGGCGCTCGTTGCGGAAACGCCTTCTGATATCATCGGTGTCCATGCCGCGACGTATCAACTTCACCGCAACTCTCTGGTCAAATTGAGCATCGTCTCGCTGAGCCAGATACACCGAACTCATACCACCACGGCCAATCTCACGAATAATGCGATAAGACCCAAGACGTCGGCCAATCCATCCACCCGCTTCACGATCACAGATTTCTTTCGCCCCGTTCTGCACCGCTTCTTCAATAAAATCGGAGGCCGAGGCGTCAGCGGCTAAAAGCCGCTTAACCTCTAAGAGTAAATCCGACTCGGCGCCGCAGCATTGCTCAAGGAATCGCTCACGCTCCTCCCCTTCCAGATTCAGGGCCGAAGCGAAGCACGCCTCAATTTTTCCCCACCTTTCCGCATTCATGTTCCCGGCCTTTGTATTGAGTCATACAACCATGCGCGAGCAAGTCTTGTGTCCAGAATGACCGTGGGTAGAGAAACGCCAAGAACCTCCGCCGTCTCCTCTACCGAGAGGCCGCCAAAAAACCGGCACTCCACGACCCGGGCCTTGCGGGGATCTATTTTACTCAATTTCTCCAAGGCTTCGTTCAAGTCCAAAAGATCCACAGAGCCTTTCTCATCGGCAAGCTCCATGCCTTCCAAAGACATTTTTTTAAGACCGCCGCCCCGCCTGACTCTGCCAACATGCCTGGCGTGATCCACCAGAATATGCCGCATTAAGCGAGAAGCCACGGCAAAGAAATGCGACCTGCTTCGCCAGGCCATTTTTTGTCCTGAAGAAAGGGATAAAAAGGCTTCGTGGACAAGAGCCGTAGTTTGCAAGGTATGATTAACCCTTTCAGTTTTCATGAGTTTTTCCGCAAGTGCGTGCAGCTCCTCATAAACGACGGGAAAGAGGGATGACAGAGCGTTGGAATCCCCGCCGCTCCAACGGGACAAGTTGGCGGTAATACCTTCCGCTGGCTTACAATACGCTGAGGTAACCATGTCTCACCGACCCTTTTTGCGCTTCTTCTTATGTGACCATTCATTGAAACCGTTACATGAAACATCGATAGAAAAACAAATGTCAAGACCACCTATATTATGTAGAAATTCAGTTTACAAAGTCAACCAAATTGCAGGAGAACCCACCTTTTTGTGACCTGTTTCACCTCGGCTCAGAAATCCCAGCCCACGCGGTTTATCCAGCCTAAACTCTTTTTCACGCTCACCTTATTTAACACCACAAACCATCACTACATGCCTGCTTTCAAATCAGATCGCATCAGAAAAATGTTTCATTCCTCATGGAAACCTCACCCCCTAAAGCAGCGTAAACCCCTGTTGAACCATAAGGAACCCGGCCAGATCGGCCGGACCTGGAAATCGTTCGATATGTCGAGGGGAAGATGACCAGAAATTTCACAATGGGACTCAAGCCACCTGTCCTTTTTTCTGATAATCATCTATAATGAAGAACCGAAACGATAAGTAGAGGAGACAGACATGGATCCGTTTATTACTCAGACATCAAAACTTCGAAAAAAAGGCCTGCCCACCCTTTCTCTGATTGCGGGCATCGCCATTGGTGTTTTTCTCTACCAGACTGCGGGGCGTCTTACGACTCAGAACGTGACCGAGCGAGAAGTTGCTCCGAGAACTGCTCTTACAAAAGATGAGATTACCAATATCGAAATTTTTGAAAGAGCAGCCCCAGCCGTTGCGTTTATTACCACTAAAAAAGAACAGTGGTACCTCTATGGGTACAGAAGAAAAGAGACGCCGCAGGGAACCGGCTCCGGTTTTGTATGGGACAAGAAGGGTCATGTGGTCACCAATTTTCATGTGGTTCAGGGGGCGACTCTTTTGAAGTTGTCTTACATGATCAGTCGGTCTACGACGCTCGAATTGTTGGTCTTTATCCAGACAAAGACCTGGCTGTATTGAAAATAGACGCTCCGAGCAGCAAGTTAAAGCCTCTGCCTGTTGGCACCACGGAAGGCTTGAAGGTAGGCCAGAAAGTTTTGGCTATTGGCAATCCATTCGGCTTGGACCACACGCTGACGGTGGGCGTGGTCAGCGCCTTGAACCGCACTTTGGATAGTTTTCGGAACCGCCAGATCGAGGGCGTTATCCAAACCGACGCGGCCATCAACCCCGGAAACTCAGGGGGGCCTCTCTTGGATAGTGCAGGCCGGTTGATTGGCGTAAACACCCAAATTTACAGCACCTCTGGATCAAGCGCTGGAATTGGCTTTTCCATTCCGGTTGACACAGTAAATCAGGTCGTCACCCAGCTTATCAAGTATGGCAAGGTGATCCGGCCTGGCCTTGGCATTTTCCTCGCCGCTCGCAACGACGCCATCATGCGCCAATTGGGCGTTGAGGGCATCCTCATTCGGGAAACTCAGGCGGGCGGTTCTGCGGATAGAGCCGGCCTGAAAGGGGTTTTCTGGAGACGAGACGGAACCCCCATCTTGGGCGACATTATCACCGAAGTAAATGATGAAAAGGTCTCCAGCGAAAAGGATCTCGCTACTGTTCTGGATCGGTACAAAGTAGGCGACGAAATTGAAGTAACCTTTATCCGAGATGGAAAACTCATGAAGACCAAACTGGTGTTGCAAGCAATCGATTAAGCCGCAGGGGTCCTGGAACCCGCCAGGACCCTCTTTTTATCTGGGTAGTCGATGAGCATTAAGCGTTGCCTCCAACTCCTCTGTTGGACAACGCGCCACGGTAAATTCTTCGTCTGGAGTCATGTAGATGAACCAGGTCATGCCATTTTGCTCAGCGACAATCCGACTTTCTGCAAAATCCAAGACATTACAAGAAACCGGTTTCCCCATTGGATCGTAGCAAAGCCAATCCTCTTTTTGATGGAAACTGCGGCCCGTTTCAGGATCACTCGGCGTTTCCTTCCACTTTAATATCCTGAGATGATTGGCCTTGGTGAAAAACATGGACCGAATGCGAGGGAAATAATCGGGAAAATTCTCTTCAAATTTAGTTTCGAATGGTCTGACCCGGTCGGGATCGGGCTTACTCGCTTCCTTAAGCTTTGCCATTCCCCAATCTCTGTTAAATGGAATTCTGGTTTTTCCCAAGCTGATTTTTCCCGCCAACTCCCCATTAGATAAATCAAAAATGCTGACTTCATTAAGGCCTGAAGGCCTGAAGTAAGCGAATCGTCCATCCAAATCTGTGGCTAACATGGTTTTATCATAGACAGGATTATAATGTTTGACATAGGTTCTTCCCTCAAAATGGCCCTGCTTTAGAACGCCCTTCTTGGACATATCTCCAGGCCAGGTTCCGATTTCCTTGGTTTCCTTGAAATCAGAGTCCAATAAAAATAACCGAAATGGTTCCTTGTCCTCAGTTCGAAGTGGCCCGGAATACCCCAACCAGCCGGCGGGGATCTTTTTTAGACC
>JBNKOV010000389.1:0-5526 GCA_050294955.1 Holophagae bacterium | reverse complement strand
CAAAGAAACCGCTGCTCCTGCCGCTATGGCTGGTGGCCAAACCCTTCACCACGCCATAGATGTGATCTTTGTCCGCAAGCGCTCTGGAGAGCGGCTTCACCAATGCGGCGCCTACCCCCTCGCCGGTGATGTAACCATCCGCAGCTTTGCCAAACGAATGGCATTTTCCCGTTGGTGAAAGCACGCCGCCCGCCTGGGTCATGCGGTATTTTGTATCGTGAAGATCCAGGTTGACGCCGCCCACCAATGCGGCGTCGCAGGTTCCGTTTTGGATGGCGTCATGAGCCAGTTGCAGGGCCGTTAAAGTTGAGGCGCAGGCGGTGTCCACCGCCATGCTCGGTCCCTGAAGGTTCAGGTAATAGGAAACACGATTGGCGATGCTCCACAGGAATGAGGTTGGAGCGGCGTCTCCGCCCTTTATGGCGTCCTCCGTACCAAAAGTCTGATAAAAATTCCATACCGCGCCTACATAGACGCCCACCTTTCCCCATTTGGAGAGTTGATGGGGGTTGTAACCCGCGTCCTCAACAGCGGTCCAAGCTGTCTCAAGGAACATGCGTTCCTGAGGGTCCAAGGTCTCGGCTTCTCGTGGCGAGATTTTGAAGAACATGGCGTCAAAGACGCTGACATCGTCCAGGAACCCGCCGTCGTAATGAACAGGCGGCGCCAGGCTCTGGTGCTGTTTTTGACGAACAGCAGGCATGGGACCGACGCTGTCCACACCCTGTTTCAGGTTGTCCCAAAATGCATGGATATCCTTGGCCCCAGGGTAGCGACCGGCCAGGCCCACAATCGCCAAATCCATGGCTTCGCCCTTTTCGGGCGCGGGCTTCAAGGTCTCGGTCTGCTCCTGGACAGGCGGCTGGAGTTGGTTTATGGGTTTATAGTCCGCATGGGCCTCCGCCATGAATCCCTTGTCCATGCTTTCAACTTCCAGGGCCATAACATCGCCGGTTTGGCGAAAGGCGACCGTCAAACCCTGTATGGCCCGAGTCATTTTCTCGGCGCTCAGTCCCACCGGAACGGCCAGTCTCACCAGGTTGTTGAGCGAGGTGTTGCGCTGCATGCCCGCGCTGTGCGGTCCACCCCGCACACCTGTCTTAACATAGAGCCAGGCCAGGAATGAGGCCACGGGTTGAGACAGAGAGGCAAATGGGGGAATGCGGCTGGGATCGAGCACAACACAATGTCCGCCAGCCGGTTTCAGGATTGGCGCGTCCAGTTCTGCTAAAGCGCTGTGTAACCGGGCCGTTTGGGTCATTCGATTGCGCACCCCTTGGGCGACCCGGTCCAGATCGGAAAAGGCGAGACCGATCAATTTTTTATCCACCGCGCTGAGGCCGCTGCCAGAAGCGATCATGTCCTGTGAAATATGGGCCGCCATGGCCGCATCGTTGAGGGCGATCAAGCCGCCCATGTTCACCCCAAAATCTTTACCCAGACTTGAAGACACCACATGGCCCTGGCTGGTTATTTCACGAACAACGTCCCAAACAGACCAGCCTCCGTATTCAGGTTCAGAGTTCATAATGAAAAAGGCGTTTTCCACCACGCGTGTGGCGTCCACCACGAGTTGAATTCGGTGATCATCGCAGATCCGGCGAACCCGTTTCAGGTTCTCTAGAGAGAAGGGGTAGCCGCCAGCGGCGTTGCTGCACGCTTCCATGCAGACAAAGGCCGGTTTTTTCCCGCTCTCTATTCGCTGCAACAGTTTCTCTATATTCAAGTTCCCCTTGAAGAGCAGATCCCCCTCTGTATTGAAAACATTCTCATGAGGTATCTCAAGTGGTCTCAAACCTTTGTCGATGAGGTGGCGGATCATGGTTGGGAACAGCAGATTCTGCGCAACGTCGCCACGGGTCTGGCTCAGGGCTTTCACGAAGAACGATTCGGCCATGCGCCCAGATCCAGCGAGCAGGACGTATTGAAAGGGGAAGACCTGTTTCAGGCAGGCGTCTATATCCACGGATTCACGAACCCTGGCCGACAGCTCGGCCATGGACTGAAACACGTATTCCGTTTCCAATTGAGCCCAGGAATCGCTGCCCATTTCACAACCGATCCTCTCACCCGGCAATTTCAACACGTTGTAGCCATGGGCGGCCAGGGTCTCTAAGCGGCCAGCTTCGTCAGAGTCAAGAGATTGGTTATTTTGCAAGGCTTCGTGACGTACTGCCAAATTAGGCGGCTTGGCGATCATCATGATCACATCGGTCACCGATTGAGGGGGACAGCCCAATTCCCGACACAGGTAAAGATGGGTGTTTTCGGTTCTGAATTTGTTTTTGAACTGGAGATTGCCGTCCCCATCAAAGATCCCTTGTTCCTTCAGACCATCCAAGATAGCGACCACTGAAGGATCGCTGTTTGGCGAGGTTCCCATCCTGGCCCCAAAGGAAGAACCCATGCTGAACAGTTCACAGCCCTCGGCAACGAGTTGTTCTATGATTTGGGAGATGGCGTATTCCAAACCGCCCAACGGCATATCTTCGCCATAGAATTCCAGGTCCATGAGCCAGCCGTCTACGGAAGGCATGGGCGCGATGAGAATGGCGTTCGCCAGCTCACCATTCAGCCAGGTTAGATAAAGGCGACGGCCCCCGTCCAATCGGCCCGAAGCAATATCGGCCTTCACATTGAAAACATAGGGGTTCACCACCTGCTTGGAAGCGCACCAGTGGTCGATAATCTTTAAAATGGCCTGATCGGTTTCCCGGTTTGAGCCCACCGCGTACTGTTCAACCCTACAGGTTCCGGCCTTTTGGAATTTGGAGATCATATAACGCAAACGCCGCATGCGGTTTCCACTGGTAGTAAACGACTTCACTTGAGGCAAACGCTGTACGGCTCCAAATGGGGTGGCGGTAAATGTCCAATCGCCTTCATGCTCCAATCGGATCTCGGTGAGGATGTTCACCTCAAGCTGATGATCCCGGCAATATTGAGCGAATTGAACGGCGTGTTCTCTCAGCCGTTCTTCAGGACCCACATGACTGAAGGCCAGACCAATGCCGTTGTGTTGATTGAAATTGAAAAAGCCTGTCCTGTCGGCGGTTAGAAAGATCCAAGGCGCAATATCTCTCACAGCCATGCCCACTGCGTCTCGGCCATACTGGTTTGTAAGGGCTTGAATCTCTTGATCCAATTCGGGATGATTGGCCAGATTGGAAAACAATACAATCTCGGGCTGCACTTCAGGCAAAGGCATTGGGGCCGTTGCGACAACGGTTTCTTCACTCTTGACCGGCGACCGTCCTTCCTGCCGGAACCATGCCGCCAATTCGCCGATGGTGTGACATTCGAATAATAACGTCTTGGGCAAAGACCCCACAGTGGTCTCTAGCTCCCGGATCACCTGAAGCGTGAGGAACGAGTCCACGCCGTACTCGGCGAAGGGCTCTTCCGGATCGATCTTCTCGGGGGCCGTGTCCAAAACCCCAGCAAAGACCTCGGCGAGCCATGTCTCCAGATTGTCTTGCCCGGGCTGCTCTTGGGAGACCTCTCCAAACTGACCATTGAACCAATTGGCCAAATCCACAATATTGGCGTTCTCAAAGAGCAGAGTCTTGGGCAGTGGACCAAACTCCTTTTCCAATTCTCGGATGATCTGAAGGGTCAGGAAGGAGTCCACTCCGTAATCCTGAAACGATTCTTCCGGATCGATGCGAGACTCTGGCGTTTCCAAAACGCCCGCCGTAACGGCGATAAGATAGGTCTCGTAATCTCGTTGGGGTTGTCTGGCATCCATAACAGGGTCTTCCTCATCTTGTGTTGTGGCGTTCAAAAATGATGCTATTTTCGCTGGATCTCCGACGGCTGGCGCGATCTGATTAAACCCAGAGGCCATCACGGCCAGCAGGGCTCTCAGGGCGTCATCAAGGCCGAGGGGTTTCAGGCCTGTGTTTTTCTCTAAATTCTTCAAAACCCGTGAGCTGACGGTCATGCCGCCATCTTTGAAGAACGGCCAGTTGATGGCGATGGTCCTTCCTCCGCCAACTGTCTCGCGCCAGTGAGCAAAACCGTCCATGAAACTGTTGGCCGTTGCGTAATGGGCCTGGCCCGGATTGCCTGCCGCTGCCGCCATGGCGGAGAAGAGGACCATGAAGGCTTTGGGGTTTAACAATCGATCCAAAACCCGGGTTCCCTGTATTTTGGGAGCTGTTACTGCGCTGAATGATTCCCAACTCTGCTGCATGAGCAGCGTATCGTTGGTAAACCCGGCGCAATGGAACACGCCTTCAATCTCTCCCCATTTTCCGGCTGCTTCAACCGCTCGCTTCATGGCGGCGGCGTCCGCCGCGTCGGCCTGACAATAGATGGCCTCGCCGCCCAAGGTCTCCAATAACTGCAACTGATGATGGATCTTTGCATCCCCGGGCGCGCGGCCGGTAAGGACCAATTTGGCGGATCGGGTTTCGGCGAGATATCGGGCCAGCCACATGCCCAGACTTCCCATGCCGCCCGTGATGAGGTAAACGCCGTTTTGTTTCAACAGGTCAGACCCGATCGGTTTCAGGGATTGTTTGGTCCATTCTTGCTGCATGAGACCGGTTTTGTGTTCCTTGAGAACACGCACGCCTCTGACCCAGGATTGAAGCGCTGGTGATAGGCTTTCCTCAGCCAATGTGAAATGGAGCGTAGGGTCTTCCAAATGCAGGGTCTTGAAAAAACCGGAAAGACCGAAACCCGGGGTTGAGGATGCTCTTAAAAAAGTGGTGAATACCGGGTAATCCCGAGCGCCGCTCATGAGCACGCGGTAGGCATGGAAGAGGGCGTGCAGCGGATCACTCCCATTAAAGAATGAGTCGAACCAGATGAGCGATATGGGTTTGTAGCCCTCATCCAGTAGTCTTTCCAAAAGGGCCTTTGTTTGAAGGCCGTCCTTTGGATCAAGTTCCCAGTTGCCATCGGCCCTTTTGTTCAATTGAGACCCCGGTTTAATGTAAAGGGGATGAGCCAGATTTTGGGCCATGGCGGGCAGAGCCTTGGAATGGAACACCAGAGTAACGCCATTCTCAACTTGGGGCCTGACGCCCGTAGTTTGGGGAAGCGGGCTCCATGTGGGTTTAAAATAATGCAGGGTCGCTTTCTTTCGGGTCGCCCCAGCCTTCACAGGCTGGGTGGGTATTTTTTCCAAGAGGGGTCTCAGACTGTAGTTTTTGATCCGAGCAATCACCTTGCCCGATGGGTCCAAAAGCGTGAGGTTAAACTTAAGCTCATGACCCGCCTCGTGCTTTTCAATCCGGCAAAAAAACCGCCCAGGCAATGGTCTACTCCAGATCAATTCCTCCATGGCGTAGGGGACCATGGTCGTCCCAGCAGCCATTTCCCGAGGCATTAGCGCGCTTGTCGCCTGCAATGCGCCGTCCAACCAGGCGGGTTGCAAGACATAACCACCGCCAATAAAGGCTGAATTGCCCTCAATTTCGGCTAGTGCTTCACGGTCATTGAAACGCACGTTTTTCAGGGTTTGAAAGGCCGGACCAAACGCAAATCCCATTTGGGAAAACTGCTGGTAACAAAGAT
>JBNKOV010000388.1:0-5528 GCA_050294955.1 Holophagae bacterium | reverse complement strand
GCCAGTCTAGAGGCAGGTCCAGAATGTCAAACATGGCGCGATACCGATAGGCGCCGCCGTCTGGAACCCAGAATCTGGGGTGTTTGGCCTCAAAATCCTGTTTCCATTCAAGACCTTCCTCGCTCCAGAAACGGGCGTCATTATATGCGCCGCTGTTTACAAATTCCAGGTATTCCCCGTTGGTGACCAGGTTTTTAGCCGCCTCAAAGGGCTTTACCTGTTCAACCAGCTTGCCATACTCGTTGTCCCAGCCATAAGTGGGATATTTTGAGTCTTTGCCCAGGTCAGCCACGCCGCCCGGAACCTGAATCATCTCAAACTGGGGATGCGTCTGGTTTGCGGGGGCGTATTTCCAGCCCTTGGGTCGGGTTAACCGACCGACTTCGTATTGGCGAATGAGCACAGATGAGGTTTCGAAATGAATGCGGTCATGTTCAATGCCCATGAGCAGCGCCCAGTGGGCGTCTTTATCGGTGATGGGCAGGCTAACCGGCGTTTTTTCAATCCACTGGCTAACAATCTGGAAAGCCCTGGCTCGATAGGCCAGAACCTGGTCCACCGATGGCCAGTCGTTGCGTTTCACCAGATCTCGTGGTTTTTCCGGATCCACGCCCTGAGAAAATAAATCTTCGTACCATTTGTTGAGACCTTTGTCTAAAGCGCCGGCCAAGATCAGTTTATTAATGTAGAAGGAGGCGGTGTGGCCGTGGTAGAAAATGAGGGGATGTCGCAGCGGATCGGGATTGATGTAGTAGGTCTCGTGATCCACAATCGACTCGAACAGCCAGTCCGAAAGTTTCCAGGTATTCACGAAATAGGCCATCAGTTCGTCTTTGTTCGTCATGTCAAGTCTGGGCGGCTTCATGCTCCAGGGAGTTTCTTCGCCCCAAACAGACGCTCCCTGAAGTGTTCCACTGGTACACATGGCATCCTCCAACCACAAAAAACAACCATAAGAAATAAGCGCAGAACAATCCGGAATACGAGGTTTTGTCCAGTATCAGGATTGTGTATAGCCCATTCTAGGCCGGACTTTTTTAAGAAGTCAACCACCAGACACGCAAATTTACACAAGGCGGTTATCCTGAAAAAAGTTCACAAATTGAGAATTGGCTCGCTACCGTAATTTTTAGAAGCACTTCTGTTGTTCGGCGGATTGCTCGGGTTGACTTTATGTAATTTTTATCCACTATGACGGATCTGGATTTGGATCCTCGGAATCCCGACGTGACGCCAATCACTGAACCCCTGCTGGATCGCTTCCATGATCTGTGTTAAAGTTTCTCCGGATCGGAGCGGACTAAATGGATGAATGTTGCGTAAGAAGACTATGCGTCTTGGCGCGGAGACGTTAAAAACCAGGGACACGGAGTTCCATTGATTAAATTTCTCAATTTCTGCAATCGATACGTGCGCCAGTATTTGTGGTGGTACCTTGTTGGGTTTTTGTGTATCTTGGGTACGCAAGGGCTTATTCTTCAGGTTATTGAAGAGACAAAAAACGCCATTGACGCTTTTGCGGCGGATGGGGCCACGTCTCAGACGGTGGTTCCCTTTGCTATTAAAATCGCCCTGTTTGCGCCGCTTATTGTGCTTATTCGAACGGCATCTCGGCTGCTCATTTTTACGCCAGGCCGACTTTCGGAATACCATATTCGCAACGACTATTATTCCAACCTGCTCTACCTGCAGCGAGACTTTTTCGCGCTGCACGGCACTGGCGATCTGGTGAGTCGGTGTTCCAACGATATCGGCTTTGTGCGTGGGGCCTTTGGTTTTGGCTTCCTTCAAATAGCCAATGTGAGCGTCACTCTGGTGTTGGTCATGGCTCGCATGTTGGAAATGAATGCAAGATTAACGGGTTTCCTGGCGATTCCTCTGGTCATTTCTTTCGCGATTATTCAAGCCAGCATCTATTACATGTTCACCTATTGGCGCAAAGCCAACGAACAATTGGGCGATCTGTCCACCATGTGCCTTTCCGCCTACAAGGGCGTTTCCGCTATTCAAAACTACCACGCCGAGCCTGCTGTGGAGACCCGGTTCTATGAAACCAATCGGGCCTATCTGGACACCATGCGCACCATCACCAAAACGCGAACCTTTGTTATGCCGCTGGTCCAGTTGGTGGGGTACCTCAGCATCTTTATGGTGCTCTGGTTTGCTGGCGGTCGTGTGATTGCCGGGGATATGAGCCTGGGTGAATTGGTGGCCTTTACGTTGCTGGTCAACATGATCATGCCGCCTCTGCTCTCGTTGGGCTGGATGTTGAATGTGTTCAACCGGGCCTTGCCCGCCATTGAGCGTCTGGATGAGATTCTGTTGGCGGAACCCAGTGTCAAGCCAGAGGTTCCCGGCTCCATTGATAAGGTGAAAGGCGCGGTTTCCCTGGAGGCCAGGGGCCTGGAATGTCGCTTTAAGGATTCCAAGGGCGAACCTGGTTTTCATTTGAGGGATATCGGGTTTAAGTTGCCTCCTGGCAAGGTGTTGGGCGTTGCGGGTCCTGTGGGATCCGGTAAAACGGCCTTTTTGGACAGCCTGTTGCGGTTGAATCCCGTGAATGAAGGCGCGCTTTTAATTAATGGCGTGGACGTCACCCATCTCAAGTTGGAGGATTATCGCCGGTTCATCTCTTTTACGCCGCAAAAAGCCCTGCTCTTTTCAACCACCTTGAGGAAGAACCTGATGACGGCGTTAAGCAATCCTTCTCAGAATCCTGAGGAGAACGAGGCGCGCTTGTTGAAGGCCTTGGACCTGGCTTGTTTCCATCTGGATCCAAAACAGTTCCCCGATGGCCTTGAGACGGAGGTGGGGGAAAAAGGCGTGATGCTTTCGGGCGGTCAAAGGCAGCGGATTGCCCTGGCCCGGGCCTTGTTGAAGCAATCCGACATCTATATTTTAGACGATGTGCTTTCGGCGGTCGATCACGATACGGAGAAGAAGATTATCGCCAATCTTCGCCAGTTCGCCTCTGGCAAGAGTTTCATTATTGCGTCTCATCGAGTTTCTGCGATTCAGTGGGCCGATGAGATTCTGGTTTTGGCGGATGGCGGCATACAGGATCGGGGATCTCATAATGAATTGGTGTCGCGTCCTGGGTTCTATCGGGATATCTACCATTACCAATCCGAACATCCCGAGGGGGAGACGCCATGGAGTTGAGCAATAAAGAGGTTCTCAAGGAATTTTGGCGTCATGCCGGGCCAGAGCGGCGTTCTTTTCTGGTCTGCCTGGTTTTAATGTTTTTAACCCTCGCCACCGAGGCTGCAAAACCCCTGCTCATGCAACAGGCCATCAACTTTATTGAGGCGGGCGATGAGGCCGGTTTGAGAGAGGCGTCTATCTTCTTTCTTTCGATGGCCCTTGCGGATTATTTCTTCCGCTGCGGTTTTGGGTATCTGTTTTCCATGGGCGTGCTGTCCACCATTAACCGGGTCCGCTATAACCTGTTCCACAATGTGTTGCGCATGAAAATGGCGTTTTTCGACAGACAACCCGTGGGCAAGTTGCTGACTCGGACAATTAACGATTGCGAGACCCTGGCCGAGACCCTTCGTTCCGGCGCTGCGACCATTGTAATAGATCTGCTTTCTATTCTGGTGGTTACCGGTGTTATGATAAAGATGGATCTCGATTTGAGCCTCATCCTTCTCACCATGATTCCGGCGACCTGGCTGGTGGTCCGCTGGTGCGGGGCCAAATTGAAGCAGAAGTTTTTGGATGTGCGGGCGGCTCTGGCCGACGCCAACGGTTTTATGGCCGAAGGCATTCTGGGCGCCACCATTCTTCAACTGTTTCAAAGGCAGCAGGAGTCTGTTGAGGAGTTTAAGCGGCACAACGTGGTCTATCGCCAGGCCACCATCACCAGCAACGTCTACGATGCACTGCTTTCCGCGGTTATCGACGGCATCTGGGCCATCACCACAGCAGCGATTTTAATGGTGGCCTTCAACATCAAGTTCGGCTTTATGGAATTGGCGGTTCTGGCCGTGTACATGAGTCAGGTCGAGCGCATCTTTGTGCCCATTCGCGATTTCAGCAGCAAGTTCGCCATTATTCAGCAGGCCCTTGCCGCCATGCAGCGGGTTTTTGGGCTTCTGAGGAAAAAGGAAGTACTGCCCCAGGGCAACCGGGTTCTGAAGGGCGACAAGTTGAACATTGCCTTCTCAGACGTGTCCTTCCGTTATATTGAAGACGGCCCCCTGGTTTTACAGGATATCGGTTTTCAGGTTGAGCCCGGTCAGGTTATTGCTCTGGTTGGCCAGACCGGCAGCGGCAAATCTACCATTGGCAAGTTGTTGACCCGAGCCTATGACGGTTATCACGGCGACATTCGGGTTGGGGGAGTGGAGCTTCGCGAACTCAATTACCATTCTCTTCGCACCAATATTGCGGTGGTGCATCAGGATGTGGAGCTGTTTCCAGGCACCATTCGCGATAATATCAGCATGTTCGATGACCAGATTTCCGAAGAGAAGATTTTGAAGGCCATCAGGCTGGTGAAGGCTGAGCACATGATCGCCGGATTGGACAAAGGCCTGTACCACATGGTCCAGGAAAACGGCTCAAACCTTTCCGCCGGTCAGATGCAGTTGATTATCTTTGCCCGCGCCCTGGCCCACGACGCCCCTGTGGTTCTCATGGATGAAGCCACCTCAAGCGTAGACTCGGTGACCGAAGCCTGGATCCAGGACGCCATTCAGCAGATCTTCAAACACAAAACCGTTTTAATCGTGGCCCATCGCCTGTCCACCATTGCCGCAGCCGACAAGATTCTGGTCCTCAACGAGGGCCGCATTATTGAAGAAGGCTCGCATGCCTCATTGCAGGCCATGGAAGGCGGTTATTACGCCGGTTTGATCGATGCGTCCCGGCTGAGACACAGCATGGTTTAGAGCGTGGGAAAAAGGAAAACGGGCTCCCATGAGCCCGTTTTCAAAGGCGTGCTTCGGAAGAGCGTTACCAGTTGAATTGGCCGTAAAGCCAGATTTTTGTGACATCTGCCCTGCCGCTCTGCCTTTCCGCCTGAAAGTCCGCGTACTTCAGACCGGCGCTTAGGCGCCTGTTAAATTTCTTGTTGATGAGAAGGTCCAGCTCGTCGCCGTAGTCTACGTCCAAATCATCCGATTCAAACTGATGGGCCATGAGGATCGCCTTCCAGCCCTCCCTTGCATAAAC
This sequence comes from Holophagae bacterium, assembly GCA_050294955.1. Taxonomy (GTDB): domain Bacteria; phylum Acidobacteriota; class Holophagae; order Acanthopleuribacterales; family Acanthopleuribacteraceae; genus JBNKOV01. Next base: position 350 of record JBNKOV010000388.1, on the reverse strand, counting down.
GAACTTGATAAAGGCGTCCGTGAGACCGCCAACCGGCGTGGCAAGGAACTGGTCCGCCCAGCCGTTGAAGGCGTGCAGCGTGGCAAGAGGCGTTGCAAAACCATAGTTTTCATCGCCGCCAAGAACCTCATAGTTGGCGGTTAGGGTGTACTTGCTCCATTTTGGACCCCAGCCCAGCGAGTAGTATTCGGCGTCGATAATATCGGAACCATCTGCATAGGAATCTTGTTTGGCGAAGCTTACATCGTGAACAAAGCTCAAGGCGTCGCTCACCTTCCAGGCTCCATCTACCCGAATGCCGAGATCCTGGTGGGATAGATGGGGCAGGTCGTCCAAGTCAATAAAATAGC
>JBNKOV010000387.1:0-5546 GCA_050294955.1 Holophagae bacterium | reverse complement strand
TCTTCCCCACTCTCCACTTCCAAAATTCGACAACGGTCTTGAAAGTGTTTGTGCAGCAGCTTGCTGTAAACCTTCCGGCTTACACGATTTCCGTCTACAACTAGTATTGTAAAATTCTTTGACCGCATTAAGACCCCCAGCATGCGAACGATATTCTAACGCACTATAGAGAAAAGTGAAACCCAAAGTAGAGAGATCGCCCTGAATACAACCAATTACAAGGGTTGAATTGACAGACTTTAAGAGTGCTTTTTCTCTACTTGCTTTCTATCTTCAGGGTTCCAGTTTCCAGGTCTGTCACCTTGCGGTTGCGCCAAACGACCCGCCCCCCCATGATCGTAGCAAGGACTGAAACCTCTCTAAGCGCTTCTGGCTGTAGCGTCAACAAGTTGCCGTTTAACAAAACGAAATCGGCCAGCTTCCCTGGTTCAAGCGAACCTTTGAGATGATCTTCAAAAGATGCGTATGCGGCGTTCACCGTATAACCCTTCAGCGTCTCCTCAGCGGATATTTTTTGTTTAGGGACCCAGCCGTTGGGATGCTTTTCATCCAGGGTTCGTCTGGATGTGGCGGCGTAAATGCCCATGATCACAGATGCTGGAGCCACAGGCCAGTCGCTGCCAAAGGCCGGAACTGCGCCAGCGTCCAACAAGGAACGAAAAGCGTAGGTCCGTTCAGCCCGATCCGCGCCAATCACTTGTTCCGCCCACCGCCCGTCGTCTATAGCGTGATAGGGCTGCATGCTGGGAATGACCCCAATAGTCTTGAACCGCGCCATATCGCCGCTTGCCAGATGCTGGGCGTGTTCTACTCGAAACCGCCGATCCCTTGGCCCATTCTCACGTCCAACCCGTTCAAACACATTGAGAACGGTGTTCACAGCCCGATCCCCGATTCCGTGGATCATGACCTGGAAACCTGCCCGGTCCGCGTCTCTTGTCCAGCGATAGAGATCAGCTTCTGTATTTACCAGGAGTCCAACTTCCCCTGGCGTGTCCTCGTATGGCTGGAAAAAAGCCGCCGTGTGAGAGCCTAAAGAACCGTCAACAAACTCCTTAAGCCCGCCGAACTTAAGGATGGCGTCGCCCCGTCCGTTTTCGTCAACAAAATCTCGCAAGTACTCCCAATTCCTCAGCCGCATATTGGCGTAAACGCGAACGGTCATTCGATTGCGTTGTCTGGCCCTGACAAGAGCCGGTATTTCATTTCTCACATCCAAACTCATGAAATGAGCCGACGTAACCCCGTGGCTGTTAAGGTATTTCATGGCTGCTTCCATAGCCTGGTCGTAAACCTCTGGACCGCCTCTTCGCATGACGCGGAAAACCAGGGCCATGGCGTCATCCTTCAAAATGCCGGTGGGCCTGCCGTCTGGAAAACGAACGATTTCACCACCTGCCACATCAGGCGTGTTTTTGTTTACGCCCGCCAGTTCCAGCGCTGCGGTATTGGCCAGGATCATATGGCCGTCCAGTCGCTGAATAGCAACAGGGTTGTTAGGGGTAACCGAATCGATCCAATCCCGAGTAGGCAACTCGCCGCCCCAGTTCTGATGATCCCAATTGCCTTCGCTGATCCAAACCCCGTTTTCGAGGTTTTTCGCATAGGCCGCAATACGAGAAACGAATTCATTTCTGGATGATGCGTCCCTAAGCTGAACGGAGGTCAAACCAAAACCGCCCGTGAACATGTGAATATGGCTGTCGATAAAACCTGGTGTGACAAAGGTCCCCTTGCCGTTGATCTGGATGGTGTCAGCCCCGATAAACGCCTTGATTTCTTCATTCGACCCAACCCCAATGATTTTATCCCCTGAAACAGCTATGGCCTGGGCCTGGGGTTGATTGGGGTTTCCTGTCCAAATATTACCATTCAAAAGGACCAGACTGGCTTCTTCCTTTGCAGAGATCATCGTCCCCCAAAGAAGGCAACAAACAAAGAAACAGAATCGAAAAAACATAACATCCCCTTCAGTGGGTGGAATAGAGAATCCAACTATTGAACGCGCTTTCAATAGGGCATCCCGGTTTACAAAAGAACGAAGCAACCATTTTCCGCTTCATTCTCTAAGCCAATGATAAGGGCATAACCGTTTTTTTATAATACTAAAGATTGAGGAGAGGCCCAATCGGGCCTCTCAGGGGTTTACTCGCAGGCGCCAAAAGCGTCCATGATTTGAATTAAGTCAATCATATCGCCAAAACCGCTGTTGTTCACATCTCCGCCAGGAAGATTCCACAACTCAATGGCCAGACCCAAATCTGTTTCATCGACCGTTAAATCGCCGTTGATATCGCCGAAACAAGGCGCCGGACCACAGACAAAGGGATCCTGGGCATGAATGCGGAAATCATCCAAACCCGATTCAACTACAGAACCATCGCCCAAATCTGAAGAATCGAAACGAACCCGCATCTGGTTGGTGGGTGCAATGATATCGGCAATGCGGAAGGTGTGGAACACCCACTGGTCGCCCTGGTTTCCAACGGATTGGACCTGAGTCCAGGTAGCGCCGTCGTCTCCTGAAATCTCCACCACCAGCACGTCGGTTTCGTCTGTAGAGTGCCACAACCAATAGGACAGATGCGGATCGCCTTCGCTCGCATCGATCAAGGGCGAGGTAAGCACCGTATGACCGCCGTCCACGTCGCTGTTTCCAATAACATTATCAGTTAAGTAGCAGGCTCCGTGACCGCTGACGTCATAATTGGGGTCGTTTCTCACGCCGCCGCCCATGGGCACGCCCCGTTCCCAGGCCCCATCGGTCAACGCCACATCGTTTTCAACAGTCCAGCCCATGTCCGTTGAGAAATTATCAGCAAAGGCAGCGTCCAATTCCTCAAACACTTCTGCTGTGTAGGTATGGCCAGGCGCGTCAATGGGCTCCGTTACCGTTTCAGCTTCCGTGGATTGGGCGCTAAAATAGAAAGAAACTCTAGTGCCGCAGTCCATAACGGGAAAAACAGCGTCGTACACATTGGGGCTCACTTCCGTCATTGCCACAGCAACCATGCCTGAGCCTATATCGTAGTGCAGCATGCCAGAACCCGTCTGGGGCGTGCCGCCGTTTATACCGGAAACCTCAACCCGAATAACGCCTTCGGACTGTAGGTTATAGGGAATGCCTTCAGGCAGGTTGAAGGCCAGGGGCGGCGGAGGCGCGCAAACGCCCGTTGGATTGGCCAGGGCGTTTTGCAGGCCCGCGTGTAAAATGTTGGTCCCCTGGTTTCCGCCAGAGTCGCAGCCCGCATGGGTGTGAATGCCGATTGCAATGCCGGTTTCTTCGTGTAATACAGCGGAACCGGAGTTTCCGCCCGTGGTATCTGTTGAATAGCGCAACAGGTCGCCAGACACAAGCAGAAAAGGACCAACATGGGTCTTTTGAACCTGATTCCACTCATTGGGAACAGGAGAAGAGGTTGTGCCGTAGCCCGTAATGCGAATGTTGCCAGTAACGGCTGGCGGCGGACCCAAGGTGTAATTATCTCCCTGAGCTTCAAAAGGGGTTAAACCCGTGGTGGCGTTGGGAAAGGTTCCAAAATACGCCCAGTCATTGCCCGGACCCTGCCCGCCATTTCCCTGAACAGAAGCTGGGTCAACGGGATACTGATCTTCAGGTCCAGGGTGAACAATGGCGCCGCTTGCGTCTGAGAGGGGCACGTTAAACTCCACCACATCCATGCCGCCCTGACAATGGCCAGCCGTGAGGAAACATTTGTTTTGATCATCGATGATCCAACCACTACACCCGATTGGAACAATACGACCATCTCTCGCTTCATTGGAGAGTTGACGGTCATCCGTAGGTCCGCAAATGGAGCGGTTTGGCAATTGTTGCGGAACCGCAGGACCCGCCCAAACCGTGTTCATGGAAATCCTCGCAGCGCCAGTTCCGGGATCTGCGATGATTTCAAGAATCACGGTATCGCCGTTGAAATAGGCCGAAGTATTGCGCCATTGCCGAACGTGAACAGCATTAAGGGTTTGAACCGCTTCATCTTTTAAAGAGGTAATCCTCAAAATAGCGGGCAATCCATCTTTCGGAGTGGGCGGAAGTTGAACCTCGCTGAACCGAAGCCGTATCCAAGAGGCTTCCGGAACGGAAACCACCTCGGAATAAATAACCCCTCTGGTTTCGATCTGATTGCGAACCGCTCCTGAATCCAAACGAAATTCAACATCCCGTTGTTCAAGGGGTTGGTTTTGTGCAAAAAGTGAAAAAGTAAAAAGAACCAATGCCAAACCGAATGGCCATTGCAATTTTCTCATATAAAGTGTTCCTCTCCGTCGCAAAGTCTTGGGCTACTTATTCTCACGTATTCGGTATCCCAGTTTCAATATGAAAAGGCATTTTCCTTCAAAAAAAGTCTCCTGGCTGGGTGAACCGGCCAAGGGATGCTTCAGCCATCAATCCAGCCAATCTATGTTATGCTTTAAGCAGGAGGCTGGAAAGACATGAGTAAGGATCGATTTGCACTCTGGTTCATGCCTGCCCAACCGTATTACGATATCTTAGGTCGCCTGATCAACCAATTCGCCGTCACTTGGGCCAACACGCCTTTTCCACCCCATTTAACCGGATACTCCGGATCCTTCAATCACCTGTCCCGTGATTGGGTTCTCAGTGGTATGGAGCAGATTCCCCGTTTCTCTCTAAAATGCACGGGACTGGCCCATTCCAGCAACTATTTCAAAACATTCTACTTGACCTTACAGCATGGAACAGTCATGGAAAAGGTGATCGAAAAGTTGAACAGCCAGCTCAAACCAGACTTGCGCTACAAATCGTCGCCCCATATAAGCCTGCTTTACAAAGATTTGCAAGAAGCGCAGAGAAAGTCACTTCTGGATGCCACGGCCCTGCCTTGTAAAGAGGTGGTGTTTGATCAGGTCTGGCTGGTTCAACCACAAAATCCAATAGCAGGCTGGAGGAACATGGAGAACCTTAAATACCTTAAAAAATATGATTTAAAGCAAAGCGTAACATGAAATAAAACCTAAGGGTCAAGCGCCCCATCCACAAGAAAACCGTGATTTCCCCTTGACACCACTAAGGTAATTCTGGTATGTTATTATTGTTTGATGAAAAAATTAAGGTGATGCAACAAGCATAAGAGCTAATTTTACAAAAAAACCTTCTTTATCAAATCTCAAACATGGTTTCATGGATTACTTCCACGCAACTAACAATACTCTATCACGTAATAAATGAGTAAGTCGAGTATCTCGACCCAGCACTAACGGAGATCAGTCACTCCTAAGCTTTCGCGTTCTTTTCCTTTTCGCTTTTTTGGACTGATCAAACCGGATCCATTTTTAACATTTGTCGAAGTTCTCTTTCAAAACAGAAAACGACGATCCAAAAGCCCGAGCAAGGAGAGACCATATGACCTTTCTACTAGGAATCTTTGTACTTACCCTCATGATTATTGTGTACTATGAAAACATGTACGCACGAAGCATTCAACTTGAAACAGATCAGGACGCCACAGATTCTCATTTCGATCATGTTGACAATCTGGTGGTTGGAGAAGAGCGGCCCGGAG
>JBNKOV010000386.1:0-5562 GCA_050294955.1 Holophagae bacterium | reverse complement strand
TTTTAACGGCCAGGCCTTGCGTTGCCCCTTGAAGACAGAAACCCACATCCAATCCTTATCGGCCAGGTCTGGTTCGTGAGTGGGTTTGTTCCACACTGGGAACATGGTGTCCGGGCTTGCAAAGTACTTGCCGTAAGCGGCTCCTGGCAGATAGTTTCTTTCATATCCCGTGTTGGTGGACAAGACTTTGGTTGTGGGGTGTTTGGTCAACCAGCCCCGCCAGGTCGTTACCACCATGGGCAAGACTTTTAAGGTCATGTTCTTGCCCACCAGTTTCCCCATAACCGGCTCCCCCGTCAGGTTGCTCCAAAGGGTTTGGGTCTGGTGGTCGTACATCAATTTGTTTGAGCGATACAGTAACCCGGAACTGCCAAAGGTGTAATGGGTTCCCTTTTCAAATCGGGTGTCGAACAAAATGCCCGATCCGCATAAGGTGCAGTAGGATAGAGACACCGGAACGCCGCCTACCACATCGTTGGCCATTTCGTGCCAGTCCATGATGCGCAAAGGGTAGGCTCGGATGTCGCCGTTTATGGCCACCCCAAAGACACGCTCCTCCCCACGCATCCAGGTTGCCTCGTCGGCTTCGATGAATTTGGGGTTGAATAAGGCCGGGATGCCGTCTTTGGTGATGCCGCCCGAGAGGATTTCAACGGGTCGTATGGTTCGTTTCCAGGTTGGTTTGAAAAAGGCGGACAGGTCGGGATCTATTTTACCGTAAAGCTCGGCTTTAAATTTTAAATAACCCTCTTTGGGGACAATATCCTCTCTGCTGCCAATAAGGGCAATCCAGGCCTTGTAGTTGGGGCCGTGCTCGGTATTGAAGAAATGGTCCAGCACGGCAGCGGCGTCTCTCCTGCCGCGATCATAAAAAAAGATCGCCTCCACCAGAGCAGGCGCAATGGTGAGATCCCCGGATTTTATCAAGGCCTCGCGAGCCTTGTTGCGCAGGCTGGGGTCGGCATTGTCCAGGTTGGCCACCAGACGATAGGCCTTTTTGGGTTTTAAGGTTTTCTGGGCCAGGAGCGGACATGCCGCACAATAGAACATGGCCGCTGTCAAAATGAATGGGCGCATTCAGCTCCTCCCCTTTTGTGAAAATCGGTCCGGCGACTTCAAGGTCTGGCCGGAGTTTTGCTCCGGCCATTGCGGTCTATTTCTTGGTGAGGGTAATGGTGCCAGTGTCGATGACCTTGCCCCTGCGAGACTCCGAATGAGTGCCCGTAAAGACGCCGTTCTCCACGGTTCCTTCGAAATTGAAAGTGCGGTTTTTGGCTTCGTTCTGAACTTCGCCTTTCAAAGCGCCCGACTCCAAACTGCCTTCGGCCATGCCGGAATACACGAAGTCCTTTCCTTCAAACTTGAAATGAAAAGACACTGCGAAACCTTTTTCGGCGGGCTTGAAAACGGCCTTCACCGGGCCGGATTCATCGGGCCTGCGGGTCCAAATGTAATTGCCTTCCAGGGTAGTGTCTCCGGGCGGAACGGCAAAGGCGAGGGACATGCCCGCGCATACTGTGAGGATGAGAAATATCTTTTTCATGATGGTCTTGCGCCTCCTTAGGGGGTGTGGGTCATTGGTTTTCAAGATGAAATGCAAGTGCTTTCAACATGGACCAGATAAACGTATGTACGCGCTGAAAGGTTCGATGGTTTTCCCTGAAAATCACCTCAATAAAGGAATCTTACCCCCAATTCACCGACCTGACAAGATGTTAAAGCCAGCCCTTGCGGCAACAAGTGAGACCAGACATTTCCGGCCAGGGAGGGTTGATTCAGGCCAGGATCGGCCCTGAATTGTAAAAAATAGAGGGATCGGCTTAAAAATACCCATTTTTTTTTCATGATTTTATTGTATCTCAGACCATTTCCTGCAAGGATAGAGGCTCATATGCATGACGGACAGGCGAGCAGGAGTCTTGTCCGACGAAATTTAATGGGGGAGAATCATGAGAACAAGTTCCCTTAAACATGGTAAGGCAAGGCGTCTTGCTGTGTTTGTTTTGATAGTATTCAGTCTCTGCGCCTTTGCAGGGGATTTTGACAGCGCCCGGGTAATTGACGTCGATGGCACGAACATCAAGGTCAAGGTCTGGGATGAAACAGCGGCAGATGGGGGTGTGGCCTCATTTTACGCGATTAGCCTGGACGGACGCCAATACCAACCGGCCCGTCAGACTTCTTATGAAATTAAACTGCGTTACGGGGACTTTGACCCCCAAACGGACAGCCCGCCCTTTCCACTTGAAGAAGTGTTGCGAAGCGGCGCGGACACCAGTCTTTATCTGGTGCAGTTCCAAACCCAAACCCTGCCCGAGTACAGGAACATCATCAAAGACATGGGCGGCGTGGTTCGAAGCTTTCTTCCCTACCACACCCATATTGTTAAAATGAGTCCGGTTACGAGAGAAGCTGTACGCTCTCTGCCTTTCGTGCGCTGGGTTGGACCCTATCATCCCGCATACCGTTTGGAGGAGTTCATTCTCCAGAACATGAACCGCGCTCACGTGGCGTTCCCCAATCTCCGCTACAACATCATGGTATCTGAAGCGGGCAAGAATCAGAAAAACGCTGTTGCAGACCGCATCAAGAAACTGGGCGGCAGTGTGTTCCGCGCCCATGCGGGCAAATTCCTTTTGGAAGCCGACCTCACGCCGGAACAATTGTTCGCCGTGGCTCGCATGGACGAAGTGCTGTTCATCGACCGTTGGGGCGAGATGGAAGAGGACATGGACCTGGCCCGTGAAATTGGCGGGGCCAACTTCATCGAAACCGTTGCAGGCTACACCGGCCAGGGTGTTCGCGGGGAAGTCATCGACTCGGGCTTCAACATCACTCACGTAGATTTTCAAAGCCGTCCCCTTATTGAGCATACCCCTGCAGGCAGCGCCTCTCACGGCGCATCTACCTCAGGCATTGTTTTTGGCGACGGAACAGGCAACCCAGCCGCAAGAGGCATGTTGCCCGACGGCCAGGGCATGGTGGCGAACTGGAGCGATGTGAGCACCGGCCAACCACGCTATGATCATACCGGCGAACTGATCACGGCTCCCTACTTCGCTGTTTTCCAAACCGCGTCCGTTGGCAGCCCTCGCACCTTTTTCTACACCACCATTTCAGCCGACACCGATGCGGCTCTTTTCGATTTCGACATTCTGCACATGCAGTCTCAATCCAATGCAGGCAACCAGGACTCTCGTCCTCAAGCCTGGGCCAAGAATATCTTGTCCGGCGGCGGCATCATGCACCAGGGCACCCTGGACCGCTCCGATGACTGCTGGTGCAGCGGCGCCTCGATCGGACCTGCCACCGACGGCAGAATCAAGCCCGACTTGAGCAGCTTCTACGACGGAATTCTGACCGTCACCTCTGGCGGCACAACGGCCTACACATCCGGCTTTGGCGGAACCAGCGGCGCAACCCCCATTATCGCGGGCCATGCCGGTCTGGTTTTCCAAATGTGGGCGGACGGCATCTTTGGCAACACGGTGACCCCAGGCGCCACGGTTTTTGAGAACCGCTGCCATATGACCACAGCCAAGGCATTGATGATCAACACGGCCTACCGCTACGACTTCACCGGTCAAGCCCACGACCTCACCCGGGTACACCAGGGCTGGGGCATGCCGGATCTCCAGGAATTGTACAATTACCGGGAGAACATGTTTGTAGTGGATGAAGAAGAGGTTCTGTCCAATTTGGGCGTTGCAACCTACAACATACTCGTTTCGGCGGGAGAACCCAACTTCCGGGCTACCATGATCTTTGCAGATCCCCCGGGCAACCCCTCCGCTTCACAGCACCGCATCAACAATCTTTCTCTCAAGGTGATCTCCCCTTCCGGCGTTGAGTACTGGGGCAACAATGGCCTTCTGGATGGCAACGAGTCTACCCCGGACGGTTCGCCCAATGAAGTGGACACGGTAGAGAACGTGTTTGTCGCCAACCCTGAAGACGGTGTTTGGACGGTCGAAGTTCACGCTCACGAAATCAACCAGGACGGTCACGTGGAAACGCCCGCTCTCGACGCGGATTTCGCCCTTGTAGTGACCGGCGGCATTGAAGCCGAAGGTTTTGCCCTTTCTCCAGACACCACCACTCTTGAAGTTTGCGCGCCAGACGACGCCACCTTTGAGTTCGACATTGTCCAGATTTTGGGCTTCTCCGATCCCGTAACCCTTTCGGTTTCAGGCGAGCCCGCTGGAACAAGCGCGTCCTTCTCCGTCAATCCGGTTACGCCGCCAGCAACCAGCAACCTGGTTGTGTCCAATACCGGCTCTGCAACGCCCGGCGTTTATACCCTCACGGTTACCGGAACCTCGGGAGATCTGACGAGAACCAAGCTGTTGAACCTGGTTATTAACGATCAGAACCCAGCAGCCTTCACATTAACCAGCCCCGCCAATGGCGCGGTTGAGGTGTCTCGCGGACCCACCCTCACCTGGGCGGACTCCACTCAGGCCAATTCTTATGATGTTCAGGTTGCCACAGACATGGCCTTCAGCAACATCGTCTACCAGGAAACAACCGATGAAACCACAGCGACTGTTTCTCCAGATCTGGAAAGCCTGACCACCTACTACTGGCGGGCCATTGCATCCAACGCCTGTGGCGACAGTGGGCATACCGCGACATCGTCGTTTACCACCATTGATCAGCCCGACTATCTCACCGAGCTGTTCACCAACGACAATGATTTGGATAACATCACGGTTGCTTTTGTTCCCAATGGCGCAGGCGACTTCTATGATCTCTGCTCTTGGGAAGCCACCGAACTGCCCACCGACCCGGCTGGCGGCACGGTTCACACCCTGTCGGACGATTCGTCAACCCCTGTTTCGGTTCCCAGCCCTGTATCTCTGTTTGGCGTGGACTACAACACCATTCACATCGGCAGCAACGGCTATGTTACCTTCAACAGCGGCGACACCACCACAACCGAGTCTCTCGCAGCCCACTTCAACCAGCCCAGGGTTTCCGGTCTCTTCGACGATTTGAACCCTTCAACCGGCGGCGAAGTCAGCTCCAAAGACATGCCCGACCGCTTTGTGGTGACCTTCCTCAACGTGCCCGAGTTCAACATGACCAACTCGAACACCTTCCAGATTGAGTTCTTCGATAACGGAGAAATTCGCATCACCTATCTGAATGTGGATATTATCGATGGTCTGGCAGGTCTTTCCGCTGGAGGCGGCGCGCCTGGCGACTTTATTGAGAACGATCTCAGCGAAGCCGGTCCCTGTGAAGCGCCTTGTCCTGGCGATCTGAACAATGACAACATCATCGATCAGATTGACCTGGATATGGTCACCGAAGCCTGGGCGACTCAAGCAGCCCTTGGCGATATCGACGGCGACGGTTCTGTCACAATCCTGGACATGCTCATGATCATGGACCTTTTTGGTCTGTGTCCGTGATCTCATCCTAAACCCGAAACACAAGGAAAGCGCGTCGGTTACGGCGCGCTTTTTTTTTACCAAATCCCTTTGGCTGAGCCAGTCGCCCTTATGAATTTTGGAAAAGCCCGGCGATCTACTTCTTCAACTCTTCCAAGATCTGTTC
>JBNKOV010000385.1:0-5581 GCA_050294955.1 Holophagae bacterium | reverse complement strand
ATCTTCGCCTGACTGGGCGAGAACATGGAATTCCCGAGAGAAGTCGCCGCCTATTGAGCCTGCGTCCGCTTCCACGGGCCGGAATTTCAGGTCGCAGCGTTCAAAAATTTTCTTATATGCCTCAAACATTTCATCGAAAGAGCGATCCATTCCAGCGGCGTCTACGTCAAAGGAGTAGGCGTCCTTCATGATGAATTCTCGCCCACGCATGAGGCCGAATCTGGGGCGGATTTCGTCTCTGAATTTGGTTTGAATCTGATAGAGATTGATGGGAAGATCTTTGTAGGAACGAACCTCGTTGCGAACGATATCGGTGATGACCTCTTCATGAGTTGGACCCAGGCAATAGGGATTGTCCTTGCGGTCGTCAAAACGAAGGAGCTCTTTTCCATAATCCTTCCAGCGACCGCTTTCTTCCCATAAAGTTGCGGGTTGAACCATGGGCATTAAAAGTTCCTGACAGCCTGCCGCATTGAGTTCTTCACGAACAATATTTTCAATTTTGCGAATGGTGCGCAAGGCGAGGGGCATATATGAATAAATACCGGCAGTTAATTGCTTTATCATGCAAGTGCGCATCATGAGAATATGGGAAACAACCACCGCTTCTTTGGGGGTTTCCTTTAATGTATTAATCATAAATCGGGATCGTTTCATGAACCGGTTTCTCCTTTCTCTCGGGCAACCCGGCAGCAGGCCTGCAAGGCAACCAATGCAAGTGACTGCATACTACCACAGAGCAGGTCTATTCGCTAGCCCGCATTCTTCTCAAACCAGGGTGTTATGTGGCATGAGCCATGTTCGGCTTCTCCCATTTCTCAGCATTTTCATTTTGTGAAGGCGTTTGGCCGTCGGGTGAGTCCAGTGAACATTGGCTGCATGCTGATTTTTTAGGCGTTTTGGCCCAAATTTGTGTAGAATAGATTAGGCGTGTTTATTCCCAATCAGTTAAGGAGACAACCATCATGACTGACATCATTGATCTTGGGAGAATTCAGGAAACATCGGACGGCGACGTGGAATTCGAACAGGAATTGATTGAAATGTACCTTGAAGATGCGGAAGAACACTGTTCGGCAATCATCGAAAATCACAGTGCAGGCGATTGCCAGGCCATCAGACAGGCGGCCCACACTCTCAAAGGCTCCAGCGCCAATATTGGCGCCTCTCACATCATGAAGGTAGCTTATGATATTGAGGTTTCAGCCACCCGTGGTGAATTGGAAGCCGTATCATCTCTCATTCCCGCCATGAAGGACTCATTAACTAAAACACAAAGCGCATTCAAGGCCTATCTGAAAGAATTGGAGTGAGTTTTTGCGGTGCATTTTACGCCGTAATGGATTATGATCCCTAAATGTAGGCGTAGCTGATCTAAGTAGGGAATCAGGCAGGTGCGCTTTTTTCGTCAGGGGAAATTGCTTCGAATGGTTGCTCTCATTCCTGCTGATTGTGGAGTTTTTCATGCCTCAAGTGTTGATTATTGACGATTCTCGCCTTGCCGCCATGGTCGTTCAGCGACTCCTAAAGGCCAGGAATATAGATTGCCCACACATACAAACGGTGCAAGATCTATTCGGTTTGCGGGGCGCTGATTGTAAATTGCGCGAGGTCTCCCCGGATTTAATTTTGTTGGACATTATGATGCCGGAAATGGATGGCTTAGACGTTCTTAGACGGCTAAAGGCAAGGAAGGATACAGTGGATATTCCTGTTGTTATGCTTTCCGCAGACGCATCGACCAACACCGTATCAGAGGCCATGAATCGTGGGGCGGCAGGGTTTCTAACCAAGCCGGTCAATCAGAAACAACTTTTCGACACCATGCTAGACGTTTCAAAAAAGCATCAAGTTGAAGCTCTATACAAATGTCTTTCTGGCGACATGGGCTCGATTCGGGCAACCGAGTTGGACCATGACGACATGAAGGCGGGCCCTGCCAATTTAAATTATCTCCTGGACATTCTGGACGGGGACCGTTCCATGATAGGGCTCATGATTACGGCCTTTCTCGATTCCGCACCTAGCCAGATGGACCGTATTGGCAAGGCTATTGAGGCGGGCGACGGAGACGAGTTGGCGCGAGCTGCTCACTCGTTTAAGGGGGCGGTTGGCAACTTTGGGGCAAGTATGATTACTGACACCGCATTTGTTTTGGAAAAAATGGGAGCCTCTGGTAGTCTTGAAAAAGCTCAGTCTGTTTTTGAAACCCTTGCCGAAAATGGAAAGTTCCTTTGTGAGAGTCTGCAAAAGTGGCTGGACGAAAACGAATGAGCATGGAAGGAGGGGATTTTTGTTTTCGGTTATCACTTTTGTGAAATTCATTCACGTTATTGCAAGCATGGTTTATTTTGGGTTGCCCTTTATTTTTGGTCGCTGGTTTAGCAATATTTCAGGGGGCGCTGGCGATTTAAAAGATGGTTTGGACACCATGAAGCTTATTTCCTCTTTGCATTTGAATCTCTGCGCCTTTATATTATTGGCCACGGGAATGTATCTGGTCATTGCGATCAATTATTGGAACTTAAGCTCCTGGCCAGCATACGCTCTGGTCCTTTTAGTCCTTAGTGTAATCAATGTGAATTTTACGCTAGGTCAAGCTTTGAGAACTGCCTCAATGAATCTCAAAGATGGTTTATTGGAGCCGAGATTGAGACAGTACACCCGATTAAGGATTAGTATTTTTACTGCTATTCACCATACTCTGGTTACTGGAGCAACAGCTTTAATGGTGTTTCGGGCATAGGCCCTTCTTTTGCATACTACTCTTGGTTTTAAAAATGGATGAAAACCATAGTACCACAGGCTGCAAACCCATTCTTTCAATATATGTAAGTAAATGTATTATAAAAAGTGGTTGTGCTCAGCGTCTTTTTCTGCTAAAGGCAATATAATGAAAGCAGGAGAAGGCTAATGAAATGTTGGAAATGCAAAAGATCAGAATATAGCCCGTCGAGAAGAAATAAGCTGGAACGCCTCTTGACTTATGTCTTGCCGTTCAGGCCTTATCGGTGCGATTCCTGCGATTTTCGATTTTATGGACCCATGTCTCCACTCTTCAACCGGAGTCGGGCTATCTCCGCAGGCGTGCTGGGCGTTGTTTTGCTCTTGTTCATCGTGAGCTTTTTTATTCCTTCAGGGAAGGCTGACGCGCCTCCGCTTGAGGACAATCAGGTCGCGGAAAAAGTTGCACAACCCGAGGACACGGAAATGGAAGAGCTTTTGGCCAATGCCCCGGCTTTTCCTCCTGAAGAAAACCAGCCCGTTGGTGATGAACAGTCCGTCGAAATAGATGGGCCGTCATTGGAACAGAATTCTAAACCAATGGAAGAACCTGAAATAGTTGAGGATTTATCCGGCCACAGTGATTTTGTGAAAGCGCAACTGGCTAAAAATCTCAGCAAGGCGGCTGGAGAAAATCATCCAACGGTTATTCACAAAAAGGACGATGCCTCCAAACCGGCCCCAGCTTTAAAAAAGAAATCTACAGCCTCGGAAAAAAGGGCTGTTGCAGGGGGCGGAACAATCCAATCGGTTGAAATAAAGGCCGAAGTTAACACCTTTCTTCTGGAGCTGGAAACCAGCCAGCCTGTTTCCGTTAGAGGGGAATGGCTGGATTCAAAAACGCCTAAGTTTGTGGTTAACATTCGGGGAGATTGGTCCCTGAAAAAGGGATTGAAGATGAATACGCCCATTCAAGCCAGCTTCGTTAAAAAGGTTAGAATGGGACGTCATCCCGGTTACTTCACCATTGTGTTAGACCTGAACACCAATGAGATTGCCAAACCCCAGGTGGAAAGTCGCAACAACAGGCTTGTCATTGAACTTGCCCGGCTTTAGTTTATTTTAACTTAGGCGATGCCAGCGCCGAGAAAGAAACCATCGTTTCCCTGGCCTTGATAAAGCGGCATGAGTATACAGCCAGAATTTGGCGCATAGACGATGCCCTGCCGATCTGTTCCAAGGGGATCTCCCTTTCGAATGGGAGTAAAGCTCTTAAAGCCTGGGAACATTTTAAACATATCGCCGTCCTGGATGGCGTGGCGGTAGTTCACCCTCACCTTGCTGGGCAGATGGCCTGTAAGCTGTATTAATTGGTTCCAAGCGTCCTCTATGCCATCTGGGGCGTATTGAGGCTGGATGTAGTTGCGCTTTAGAAGAAAGAGCCAGAGAAATAGAATGAGATTGGGGACCGTTTGCGGGTCATTGTGCTGGCCGCCTTCTATAGCAATGGCCCTGTGACCTAGAGCCTGGTAGTAATGGTTCAACGTGCCTTCAATTTTGCTGGTGAGTTCGGTGATAATAGGGAAGGGGAGGCCTGTAAAAACCTCATTGAAAAAGTCCAGGTCGTCTGAAATAACAAAGGGCGGACCATCTCCAGAAAAGGAATGGAGATCGAGAAAGGATACCGGACCATTACTGGTGGCCAGGATGTCTTCTAACTCGGTCCGTATAGAATGGATTTCCTCGTATTCCGCAATATCGGGTTTCGTCTCAACCAGGTCGTTGGTCCAGCAGCGGTTTAAGTCTCGGTCCAGATAGCGAACCCCGAGACGCAGGGCCTTCAGGTTTCCTGTGAAAGCAAAGAAGCGTCCGTTCAAGGGGATTTTGCGGGTTTCCAAGGTGTTCAGGACATGCCTGATGGCCAGGACGCCGGCTGGCTCGTTTCCGTGCATGCCGCCGATGGCAATCACTGTGGGACCGTCTTCATTACCCACATACTCTCCCAGCTTTCGCTCGTATCCGGTCTTTCCGGTTATTTCTAAATGCATGTCCATATTTTACTGTGTGATAGCCTTTGAATAAAGATTTCGAAACCTATTGAGGTGGCGTTGGTGGATTGTCGAAAAAATCCCGATATATAAGGTCGAACGCTGCTTCCAGTTCGGCATTCACGCCGCGCAATTCATTCACTACTTTTTCAGCCCATTTAAAATACTGAGTTTGCCGTTTTTCGCTCCATCCATCGGGCGGGTCGTTGTTAATATCCCGAAGATTGCTGATTTTGTCGGCCAGTTTCACAAGGCGCGCGCTTTCGCTGATCCTAGACGCTTTTTTTATCTGGTTTTGTTTCCGCTCCTGGCTTGGCAGAGTCCTGTCGTCGGTGACTTCTTCAACAATTTTTCTCACTTCAACGCCAAAGAGTTCTTCCACCTCCGCAAAGCTGGTGTCGGTGTCTTCTACCGTATCGTGGAGAAGCGCAGCGGTGATCACATTGTTGTCTCGGACACCGCCCTCAAACCATAGAATATGCGCTACTGCAATTGGATGGTTAATGTAAGGGGTGCGCTTTTTGTCTTTTCGTCTTTGATGCCTGTGTTTCAAGGCGGCAAAATTTGCTGCTGCAAGGACATAAGCTGGTAGGGGTTGAGAATCGCTCAATACAGTCACCACCTCCACTCCTATTTAACTGAATTTGACCCGCTTTTGTCAAGGTGAAAAGCGGTGTGCGACTCCTGTTAAGATCAGTTGCCGACTGCTTGACATGTGACGGGTAGGTTTGCGTAAACAATTTGAATTATATGGTGATAGAGCGGTTTGTTATTCCTTTGAATCGGGTTGCAATGACAAGGGCGGGTCC
>JBNKOV010000384.1:0-5607 GCA_050294955.1 Holophagae bacterium | reverse complement strand
GATAGGTAATGCTATTTTCCACCGAGACAGTCACCTTGCCGCCCGTATTGGACGCAAAGGCCAGGGCCGAATCGGCGAAAGAGAAGGTCACCCCGCCATGGCAGACCCCAAATCCGTTGGTCATCTCTTCTCGAACCGTCATGCTAATCCGAGAGAAATGTGGGCGTATTTCCAAAATCTCAACCCCCAACCACCGGCTGAATTGGTCGTTGCCATGCATGCCCCGCACAACCGCTTCGGCAAGGGATTGAGCTTCCGGATTCACGCCCTGACCGCTCATTGGAAGAAGACCTTATTGGCGCGCGCCATGCGTTTAAGCAGCGGCGAAGGACGATAGCGATCCTCCCCGTATTCCTCCTGAAGCGCTTCCAGTTGCGCCAACACATTGTCCAGCCCCAGCTCATTGGCCCAGGCAAGCAGACCCTTGGGATAATTCACCCCAGAAGTCATGGCCAGATCCACATCTTCCGCCGATGCAATATTCAGAAATACCGCGTCCACCGCTTCATTGATGAGCATCACCAGAATGCGATTAAAGACAGCCTTGCCAAGCTCTCGATCTTCTACCGGCTTGGGATTGACGGCTTCAGGGGAATAATCGTAGTAACCACGCCCCGATTTCCGGCCGAGACGGCCCGCTTCAACCAATCGCTGCTGGGTGAAACTGGGGCGATAGCGCGGATCGTAGAAAAAGGCCTGAAACACCGTTTCGGTGACCTTCAGATTGATGTCATTGCCAATAAAGTCCATAAGCTGGAAGGGACCCATGCGAAATCCGCCGATTTCG
This sequence comes from Holophagae bacterium, assembly GCA_050294955.1. Classification (GTDB taxonomy): domain Bacteria; phylum Acidobacteriota; class Holophagae; order Acanthopleuribacterales; family Acanthopleuribacteraceae; genus JBNKOV01. The sequence continues at coordinate 4,820 of JBNKOV010000384.1, read as the reverse complement.
CGCATGGCCCAATCGATGGTGGCTTCGTCCGCCACACCTTCCTCCAACTGTCGGATCGCCTCGCCGTAGAAGGGACGAGCCACCCGATTCACAATAAAACCCGGCGTGTCTTTCGCCAGAACCGTCTTTTTCCCCCATGCGTCTACCAATGCACGGGTTTCGGAAACCACCTCTGGAGAGGTTGCGATTCCGGGAATGATCTCAACCAGAGGCATGAGCGGAGCGGGGTTGAAGAAATGAACGCCCAAAACCCGTTCCGGCTTTTCACAACTGCCGCCAATAGACGCAATGGAAAGAGACGAAGTATTGCTGGCCAGAATGCTTCCCTCAGGGGTAAGCGCCTCCAGTTTGCGAAAGGTCTCCTGCTTGATTTGAAGATTTTCCACGATAGCCTCAACCACAAACCCGCAAGGCGCAAGGTCTTCCAGTTGGTTGACATAGTTAATGCGAGCACCTGAGGCTTGTGCGTCTTCCGCCGTCATTCTCCCCTTCTCAACCAGACGATTGAAAATTTTCTGGTGTCCGGCTTTGGCCTTGTCAAGGGCGCCTTCGCTCACGTCGAACAGCTTCACGTCATGACCGAAAACAGCCGCGATCTGAGCAATGCCCGAGCCCATGGTACCGGCGCCTAAAACGCCCACAACAGTATCTTTATTCATGCTTATATCACTTCCCAAGGTATTTGGGACTGCGTTTCTCGATAAACGCAGAAACCCCTTCTTGATAATCGTAGGTCTTGCCCGCAGCGGTCTGATATTTTTCTTCAAGCTCCAACTGGGACTGTAGATCGTTGGTGAGCGACTGGTTCAATGCCTTCTTGATGAGGCCCAGGCCAACCGTGGGTTGTTTCGCAAGCTTTTGCGCCAACCCCACCGCCTCTTCCATAAGCGACTCCGGCGCACAGGCTTTGTAGATCAGACCCATGTCAACTGCGTCGGCGGCCCTCACCTTATCTCCCAACATGGCCAGAGCCGTGGCTCGCGGCAGGCCCACCAGACGCGGCAGGAAAAAGGTGCCGCCGCTATCGGGAACCAGGCCGAGATGGCAGAAGGACTGAACAAAAGAAGCCTTTTCAGAGGCCAGCACTATATCACAGGCAAAGGCAATGTTGGCCCCTGCCCCAGCAGCAACGCCGTTCACCGCGCATACAACCGGTTTCGCCAGATTGCGTAAGCCCAGAATAATGGGATTGTAACAATCGCGAACCGTATCTCCCAAAATTGGCGCGGGCTGACCTTCCTGAGGCAAAACATCGGCAAGATCCTGACCGGCGCAAAAACCCCGTCCCATTCCGGTCAACAGAACAGCGCGAACCGCCTCATCACTGCCAGCGTCACCGAGGGCCTGTTGCAATTCCGCAGCCATGGCCCGGTTGAAACTGTTTAACTTATCTGGGCGATTCAGCGTAATCTGCGCCACGCCCGCTTCACATTCGTATTGTATAAATTGGTAGCTCACGAGTTGTCGTACTCCTCATCCAACCTGTTCAAAGGGCTTCATTCTAGCCCCATCACCGGCAAAAATCAATGGTGCAGGCCAGGCAATTGGCCAGAATAAAAGGGATGCCGAATATGGAATTGGCGCACCGCCAAAGTTTCGACCACGGGTTCTTCAACCCGCTGAGGACGCCGGCGCCTGCCTACCCTGTGCGTCCGCCCCTAAACCAGAGTTTCATGCCTTCGTGGGTGGCTTCGAAGCCGAGACCTTCGTAGAATCGGCGCGATGCTTCGCGGGATTTGTCACAGCTCAATTGAATCATGATGCATCCCCGATCCCGCGCCTGACCAACGGCGTCTTCCACCATGCGCGCGCCCAGACCCTCGCCTCTCATTTCACTGGCGATTCGAACCCCTTCTATCTGAGCCCGCCAGCCGCCTTGATAGGTGAGGTTGGGAATGAAGGTAAGCTGAAGCGTTCCCACAACGACGCCGCCCCTGTCCGCTACCATGAGTCGCTGATTGGGATCCCGGTTTATGGCTTCAAACGCTTGAAAATAACACTCGGGCAGCGGATCTCTATAATCCTCTCTTTTAGCCCCCAACGCATCGTCGGCCAATAGACCTACGATGCCGGGAAGATCCTGTCGAACAGCTTCTCTCATGGCAACCTTCGTCATTCACAAACTCCATATAACCAACTGCATGCTAAAGCCCAACCTATTGAAAACAAGGCTAATAGCATCGAAATAAAAAACCAGAAAAAGCAGAGGCCGTCACCCCAATTAACGACAGCAAATCCATAGGGCCAACAGGCCTTTTGGGTTACGCTTCTAGCGACGAACCCTGCCGCGCATGGGCGAGCCGCCAATGAGAGCGATGCTGGAGGTGAAAAACTTGTCTTGAATATGAACCACAGACACCTCTTCGATCTCAAAGGTAACCGCGACAGTGATGATGTTCTTCAGGTGGTAGAGATTGTAATTGGCCCCAAAAATAAGCGCGGGCAGAGAGATGGAATCAAAATGCCAGGAGGTGCCGCTGAGCAAGGTGTGAAACTTGCCCGCAACCATGTTGCCAATTTCACAGATAGCATCGATAGCCTCTTCGTCCATTTCTTTAATTTCGGAGCCTAAAAGCCTGGAGGCAAGAAACATAGTAGTGCGGTCAGAAAGGTTTAACGTCATGTTTCCATTCCGCTTGCCATGCAAGCCCACCAAAACGGAGAGCGCTCGCGAAGCAGAAGTAAACTTGGAAACCCCCACAGCCTGGGGCTTGATGCCGGTCATGGTTAAACCGCCAATTGTTCCTTCAATGACACAGTTCAAAAGCGTAGGGTCAATTTTAAGTCGATTCATTGGCATAGCTGAATCCTCACCTGGTTGAAGTTGCGATTGTCAAGAGAACGGACCAGCGCCGAACAAAAACAATGCTTGTGATCTGAATACATTATACCCGAAACGCCAAAATTCAGAAAGGTATCTTGAGTGTTTTCCAGAGGAGACGAAGAGAGCGGGTCATACACGAATCCAACCCCGTATGTAAAATCTGTGGGAAGATGGATGCATAGATAATGACGATTTCGCAAAATAATGCTAACATCTTAACTGCTAACCACTGCAAGGAGGCATGCGTGGATACACCTCAACTTATCAAAAGCCTGAAAAAAAGTCTGGCGGAAATTCCTCAACTCAAAAATATCAAAAAAGGGACCAACGATCCACATGTAAAAGCCTGGAAGACCCGGCTTGAAGAACACCTCACCCTGGGCGGCTCAGCTTGCTGTAAAACACTGGCTTCACTTAAAAAGATGAAAAGCGCGTTTTCCGGAAGCGAGTTCATTAAAATTCAAACCTACATCACGCATATGGACGCCATGGAGCGCAGTCTGAAACAGGCCATTCAAACACTGGAAGTCTTTGGGCGACCGCAGGACAATGACATCCTCCCCAACTGGGGCAAGCCCAAGAGCCAGTTGCGAGCAGTGGGCCATCTCATGGTGGGAGACGAGGAAATCGCCACCAGCGCCATTTCCATCCATGAAGTGCTGGACTGTCTGGTGTCTTTAACGGAAGACTCTAACGACCTGACAGACGACATGCGTGACGTGCTGGTGACCAATCTAAATAAAATCCTGAACAACGAGCTGTTACAGCCATTCCTAAGCAGAAACATGGACGTGCTTTTAGGCCATTGGCCGGAATTTCAAACCAAATAACGTCCACAGAGCAACTCATATATTTAAACGCGGAAGACAAGTCCGAGACTTTGTCGCAAGGTCTCGGACCAGGTTTTTCTGCGCCTGCCCAAGCGTCTCTCCTCGCCTTGTTAAGCTCAAACAGGTGGAAAATGAGTCTTTAGAGGGAAAAATTGGGGGTAGATGTCCACTTGCCTCTTGCCTCTTGGGCTGTTTAAGCTAGAATGGATGAGATACCTTATGGCGTGGGAGTCGCACATGAGCGCAGAGAACGGAAAACGGGTTTGGAAAAACAGAGGGAGAACGCCCTTACAGGCCTCCGCCCAACCGTTAAACGCTCATGGAGAGATGAGTGGGTTGACAATTCTCGGCGTCAGTTTCCGGTCACAAAAGATCAGAAACGCCCGTCGCTTCTCCTAAAAAGGTTTTCAGCTTCTTTGGATACATATGGTATAAAGTGAATTGAACAGACAGCTAAGGAGCCTCTATGATTATCACGTGCCCAAACTGCACTGCGCGATATAAAGTGAAAGACGGTCTCATTCAGGAGAAGGGAAAGAAGGTTAAGTGCAAGAAATGTGAGGCAGTTTTCATCGCATATCCCGACAATCGGTCCGTGATGAAAGAGTCGCCAAAACCGGCGACCCCGGAAGCTCAAGCAGCAAAGCCCAAAGCCCCGGAAGCTCCAGCTCCAAAACCCCCGCCGCCTCCGGTGGAGAAGGTCCAAGCGCCTCCCGCCCAAGCAACCGTGAAGGTAGACCGCTCGCAACTTCAAAATTATCTAAAGAAAAGTCAGGGAGCGCCGCCACCTGTAAGTGAAGGATCTACGGTTCAAATCGACCGATCCGAGATCAACGCCTTCATCAAAAAATCTCAGGCCGCTGAACCAGAAGACGCCATGCCCCCTTCAGACGCCACCGTTCAGGTTGATCGGTCCCAGATTGAGGCCTTCCTTCAAAGGAGCCAGGACAGCGGTGTAGACGACGGCGCCACCGTGCGCATGAGCCCAATCCAAATGCCTCAAGAGCCTGCGCCCGAAATAAACGACGCATCTACAATTCGCATGAGCGCCAGTGACATGCAAAACCTTCAAGCGCCGCCTCGACCCGATTTGGAGGACGAACCTGGATTTGACGATGATCTGGAAAGCACCAATCCCACCTTGCAAGAGCAGGACCAGGAGACCA
>JBNKOV010000383.1:0-5622 GCA_050294955.1 Holophagae bacterium | reverse complement strand
TATTCCAGCTTTGGCCGTCAGTTTGATGATCTACTCTTGGGGCTGCGCCTCTTTGGGCGTGCTTCTTGGAAGCTTGATCCTCAACCCGGACAAGGTCTCCAATCTTGGTGTTTTAGTGAGTCTGGTCATGGCGGCCTTGAGTGGATGTTGGTGGCCAATGGAGCTTTCGCCGGATTTCATGAAACTCATTGGCGGATTTTTGCCCACCACCTGGACCATGAATATTCTACATCAGTTAATTAGCTTTGGAGGGGGATGGGCTCAAATCTCTACAAATTTGGTTTTGCTGAGCTTGTTTTCCCTTGTCGCCACTTTGCTGGCTGCACGATATTTAAGAGTGTCCTGATCTTTTACAACTTAAATGAAGCTGCATTTCCCAACAACCCGGTTGTTGGGAAATGTAGTAAAGGTTTGGCCGGCTAGATCTACCAGCGGTCGTTTCTGTATTCATTTCTCACGCGAGGTTGGCGTTCGCGAGCTTCATTAATTCGTAACATGCGACCGTCCATTTCCTGGCCGTTGAGGGCTTCAATGGCGGCCAGAGCCTCTTCGTCTTCCATTTCCACAAAGGCAAAGCCACGGGGTCTTCCTGTTTCTCTGTCGTGGATCAATTTCACTGAAACCACATCTCCATGGGCTTCAAAAAGGGTTTTAAGTTCTTGTTCTTCCGCGCTGAAGGGGATGTTCCCCACGTAAATGGACTTCATTAACACAATCTCCTGAGTCTAAACACCCTGCCGGGTGATCAATGTAACCGTTTCATCTTGGAAACGGCAGCCCGCCGGAGCGGACCAGGCTCGGTTTTTTGGAAGCTTCGTCTCGGGACAAAGCTCTTGAAATCGTGGGTTTGTGACCTAGCCATCAGAGACTGCGTCTTGTCTCGATTTCAATCCTCAAAACGTCACACCGTTCTTTATTCTATTTAGTGAGGTTTAATTGTCAATGATTAATCTTTTGCATAAAGGTCTATGACCTCTTCGATCGCTTTTCTGCAAACAGCGCAAAATCCCACTTTATCCCTTGTGAACATCATGCAGTCTGCTTCCGGGCGGTAAAGTCCTTTCGCGCGATATCCTCCACCTTCAAAAGCGCCTACCTTATTAGACCATTTCATATTTCCCAATAGTTTGGTGTTGTGAGTTCTAATCTCTTCAAACAGCGCCTCCATGTCTTCTTCGGGGGCTTTCTGTTTGCGCATCTCTCCTCGTTTCTTCTGGTAGGCGATGCTGAAGGTTTCGTAAGCCTCTTTTTCCCAAGGTGTGGGGATGGGCGTTGCATCATCGGTCAGGTCCGCCCATTTCAGGGGGTCCCCTGGGAGCAGGGCTGTTATATTGGGCTCGTAAGGCTCTACGGTAATGGGTTGGGACACGTCATATGCCACCGACGAGGTGTAGTACTCATCGGCCAGACTTGCAAAGTGATGGCCAAACTCATGAACGAAAAGATAGTCCGCAAAGCTGCTGTCCACTGCCGCTGTGGCCTGCCACAGGTAGATTCCCCCGCCTCCATAGGTCCGCTCATTTACGAGAATGACCATGTACTCGTAGGGGGCGGCGGAGGCTGTTTCTCGGAGAGTTCGGTTGTCGTAGCTTAAAAGGTATCGTTCTGAATCGAAACTTGAATAATGGGCTGTGAGCGCAGATCTTCTGAAAACGCCTGCATGGGGACGACTGACACCTGATTCCCCCGATGGAGTGTCAACGGCCCAAATGTTAAAATCTGATTGTCTGGACTTGAATGGCTCTTCGGCAAAGAGCGCCTGCGCCATGCGCCTGGCGTCTTTATGGAACTTCTCCATTTCATGGGCAGCGTAACCGTCGCCTAGGAAGACCAGATCTACTTTGTCTTTTGGTTCGCCGCTTTGATGGATGGCCCAGGCTTTGTGGTTATGTTTTTTATCGGCGGGCGTCACAGAGCGGGAGGTGGGATCAACGGAGGTTTCCCAAGTCTGGTGAAATTGGTTGGCGGCGTCTCGTTTTTTGAGGACAACGCGGACGGTGTTTTTTGGCCATGGGAACCTAAGGGATTCGTGGAACGCGCCCCATTGCTTTTGCGCTTCTCCGGTGGTTTCCCACTCGCCGTAAATAGTTGAAAAGCCACGAGAATAAATCAGTGTCTTATTTGCCCAAACTTCAAAGAAATACTTGCCATAACCAATAGTGTCGAGCAATTTAATTCTATGTCCAGGCCATGGGCCGTCAGAGACAATGCGGTCTATCGCAATATGTTCCTCTTCTGCGTTGCCGGAATGGAAAAAATCCAGTCGCATGGTTTTTTCGGTAAAGTGACGATCATAATCTGGGCTAGCCAGGGCTGGGATTGACAACCACATTAATACAAGTATTTTCTTCATGGATACACCTCAACAGAAAGATACAAAATTCCGGAGCTGTGAGGCAAGACCCAATTGGTTTTAACGCCAGATTTCCTCGGGGAATGATCAAAGAGTTCATTTTCTCACTTTAAGCAACCTTGAGGTGTGATTTGACTCGCAATACGCTTGTTAGCCCTTGATTAATTTCCAGGATTGTCCTTAAATGGAAGAAGCAGGACCCCGCGCCATTGCCTGGGTGTCGGTTTCCCATGGAAACGAGACAGCAGTATCGTGGAAGACACCTGAGTGGTGTTGGTATTGTGTGGTTTCCTACACTGTCTACAGGAGTTTGCCGTGCTATTCGTCTTATTGACGGTCTTTATTTACCAAGATCTGAACCTGGCTACGGAAAAAAGTTGGGAGGCTCTGGCTTCTCCCTGGATGACGGAAGCGGAGGCCCGAATATTTGAGAGTCTCACGGCATCAGAGCGAGAAAAATTCAAGGGCGCCTTTGTGGTTCGTCGTCTTCAAGATCCCTGGAAATGGCAGACCACAGGCCTTTATTTACCCCAATTTTTCTGTCCCAGGCCACATGGCGACATTCGTGATCAAATCCTTTATGCCTTGGGCCAGCCTTCGGAAACCGAACCCATGGCCAAACTTCCCGAGTTGCCAAGAATGTGGAAGGTTGGCGAACATACCTTTTATTTTCAACCCGGCGAACAATCTGGAAAGGTTAAGTTGGCTCGTCAAAGCTTGCCCGAATGGGACACGGTTCTAACCGGTCAAATTAAAAATCCGGAACAGCTCTACGACTTCCGAGATGTGAGCTTTGGGCGAACCCGCCTCATTCAAGACCTGAAATGGGTGGATGCGGCATCGGTCCAAACCTGGGCTACACCTGAACCCAATGGTTCCAAATTACGGGTTGAGATTCCTATTCCTGCGGCATTCAAACAATACATCCGCAACGAAAAGCGCAAGCCGGTTCAGCACATGGAAGGTGTTTTATTACTAAGGAAAGATTCCCGAGAAACCTTCGTTGAGCTGGGGCGGAAGGATCGTCTGCGCCACGGCAGCCAGCAGTTGAACCTTCTGGAGGCGGATGTTATATCCTTTGAAACCCATGTGCCTCCAGGCGCCTATGAAGTTGAATACCTCATTTACTCTGGTTACCTGGAACAAGGTTTGCGCATTAAAGCGCCTCTGGTCACGGCTCCTGTGGAATGGCCTCGCATTTCAGATCCCATAATCTCCCAAAACAAACAAAGAGCTTCTCTTTTGATTCCAGAAGATTACGTCGTCCATGTTGGGGATTATTTCTACAGGCCTTCTAAGTACGAAGACAATAAGGATGCCTTTGTTCTGGTTCAATCGAACCATGAAGACACCCGGCTGTTGCTCCACGATGGTTCAAAATTGCCCAAACCCCTCGATCTTTTGGAGAAAAAGGGAAACTGGCATGTGTTTAAATTGGAACCTCAATCCAGCCCTTTTCGTCTCACTGCTCTGGGATATCATGCCAGGGGAAGTCATGTGGCCGTGAGCGCTTTTGGGCCTCCAGTGGGGGCGACGCCAGGCAGCCTTCCCAGGTTTGATCAAAATGGCAAGGATAATTACTTCACCTGGGAGCAGCTAAAAATTAACACTCAGTCGCCGCTTAATCTTCTTTTTGTGAACGGTAGGGCGGTCGTGGGCTCTAAAGACGGGGTCTTCTCCTGGCCCAGCGTGGATTGGGGAGAGAAAGCCAGTATTCGGGTTGAATACGAAGCTGACGACTCCTGGCGGGCCGCTGAATATGAAATAAAACGCAATCAGGTGTTTGAAGAGATTCGAGTAAAACCCAGGTTTATTGTCGCCGGAACGCGTCGCATGGATGGCTCCATTGAGAAGGCTGAAATAAAGGTAAACCTTGACGGAAAGCCGGCTGAAATAATAAAGCAAATACCGCTTTCTCAGTACCCGAAGCTTTGGGGGCTTGTGGTTAATGACGCATTGTTGAAGTCTGCGACATGGCCGTTGGTGCGAGAATCGCTTACGGTCTGGTTGAAAGAGCACGCAGGGGACAACGATATGTTTTATGTGGTGCATATCTCCCACAGGCCTCAACTTGTGCAGGAACCAACAGTGTACAAACCGCTTGTTCAGGCCGCTTTGAACGCGCTCACCCCTGCCACGCGCAATGAAAATTACTTTACGGTTCAATATCTCGTTGACGCCCTCACCCATTTGCCCGATCACCAGTCCCGCCCCCACCAGGTTCTGTTGATGACCAATACGCTTACCGATGAAGTAGAACAAATGCAGGATCTTATACCGGTGCTTCGTGAGACAGGGCTTCAGATTTACAATCTACAATTCCCATATGACTTCCAAACGCAATCGGAGGAAAAGGTTGCCGAAATCGAGACAGACCCGTTGAAGGAGATGGCGGAGCGAGAGCGTATTGACCAACAGGAGCGTATGGCCACCCGTGATAATTTTCAAGAGGAGCGCAATGTCACCACCAGTTTGGGTTCATTCAAGTTTGGCAAGAAAAAGGCGCGGGAACGGGCTAAGGAAGAACGCATTCGCAAGGAAGCCTTTAAAGCCTCATTCCACGAACAGCTTGGAGCTTTGACTGCCGGGATGTCTCACGTAAGCGGGCCTGGAGAAACGGTAATCAGTCTTACGGCCTTTTTTGAAGAACTCAGCAAATGGCAGGAAGGGCTTTATCACATAGAACTTAAGGACAAGCAATTAAACGAAGACCGTTTGAGCCTTCAGGCTCCAGCAGGTTACCTGGCCAATTGGACTCTGGTCCAATGGAATTAGGCAGCATTGCTTAAAAAATGGGTTAATTGATGATTTTCCGATCTTATAGCTCTGGTGGCGTTCCGAGAAGCCAGTCCAAAGGTTTGTTGAATTTTTAAACATTAGTATCGGATCAAACGTACTAACTGGAGTGCGTGGTGGACTGGTTTATTTCAAGTCATGGTTCTCTATCGTAAGAGGGCCGATCCATACGCGTGCGAGTATTGAATAATTATAATTTGGAGTGTCTAATGAAAAAGAGAATTAGTTTAAATCATTTAAAAATCGAAAGTTTTGTTACCTCTGTTTCTAGAAAAAATATTTTCGCGGGATACAATCAAACCCACATTGGTCCCTGCGAGGATTCAAATTATTTGTGCAAAACACAGTCTGACTGTAGCCAGGTAACTCAAGACGACGAATACTGTTTTCCTGAATAAAGCCTTTTATCGGTAACCTATTACGAGGGCGGTCTCCTCTCCGAGATCGCCCTTTTAATGTTCACTCCTCGGCAT
>JBNKOV010000382.1:0-5629 GCA_050294955.1 Holophagae bacterium | reverse complement strand
AGTTGCTCATGTTCTTGGCTGGGAATCGGTTTTTCCATGGAAACCTCCATCTGCCTTGCTGTAATCAAGCCGACGATAGCCTATTTACGGTGGGTTTGTCTAGTGTAAATCAGCGATGACGAGAAATTTCACTTTCCACCAGTTCGGCAATGCGATCCGCGCCGTTGGGCTTGGGATGGGTGTCTCGAGGCATGGCCAGCAACTGGGGCAAACGGCGCAGCCAGGAGCCGTCTAAAAAGACCTTTTCAGAAAAGGAACATCCTGACATATGTTGGGTTATGTATTTTGCAATAGCAGGGGACTCGCGGAAAAAATCCCGTTCAACATAGCCAAAAGGGACGCCTGCCTGGTAAACCTCGGCAAAGGTGCTGTAGCCCAGTTTGGCAATGACCACGTCCACAGCCGCCACCAGATCGGGGTGGTAGAATTCGCCCAGGGAAAGCCCCAGGATTCGCTTATCCAGGTCGGTTTCCAAGCCAGGAATGAGGAACAGACATTCTTTAAATTCAGCGAGTTGATCCAGAAAAGTGAGAGTCTGGCCAACGCCTCCCATGGTGATCATCACCAACCGAACATGGGGATCCACGTTCAATTTTCGTCTAATGGCCTCCCTCGATTCCCGCAGCTTCCTCACCACAGGAGGCGTCTTGAAGGCGTTGGGCCTGGGCAGTCCAATAGGTTCGGTTTGAATTCTCCAGGTGACCTGAGAATCCAACTCGGCAAGTATGTCGATAAAAGGCTGTAATCCAGGCGCTTGATCAAGATAACCATCGTATATCCAATCCCATGTAAAGTTTTCCGTGAGAATGGAAGGCAGGCCTGCCGCTTTCGCCACAGCAATGCCCATGGGCGCTATATCGCAGAAAACCGCTTCACAGCCCAGATGATGCATCTGGTCCGCCAGGCTCCGAATACGGCCTTCATCGAAGGGGAAGAAACGAGCCATGCGTTCGATGGATTTTGGGAAGTCAACTTCCAAGGCCGACTTTTGAACCAGCCCCAGATCGCATTCCAGATCGTGATAGGCATAAGCGCCTTTAATGGATTGGTCTATCAGGGATTGGGGAAATTGCGTGAAGATTTCAAAGCGCATCTCGGGGTTGCGTTCCAGGAGAGCCGCCATAACGGCAACCGCCCTGGTTCCGTGACCAAATCCGTGGGGCGTGATAAAATACGCAATTTTGCGGAACACCGTCAGCAGACCTCCCCTGGGAATGCCTTTTTAAGATCTTCTACTTCCGATGGGGAGAGCAGTCGGGGAAACTTCCGTTGGCCGCCCTCTTCCCGACCAATGGCCTCCAAAAATTGGGCGCGATCCGGAACGAAGGTGGCTACAGGGGCTTTAATCCTGCCGTCTGTTCGATAGTCGTCATAATCCTGATTCTTCTTTCTCAGGAAACCATCCAACTCGGTGACCCAAGATTTTTTGGCTGGGTCTTCACCTACAATGAACCAGTGGTGCCGACGGGCCTGAATGTCTGGACCCAGCGAGAAATCGCTGAATGCAGGGGTTGTGGACGCCATGGCCCGTTCGATCTCTTTTTCGGTTACCTTCTCGTCGAAGGCGCTGGTTGTATTATCTCGGGTGACATGGTCCAAAATAAGCGGTTTCGTGCTTTTGAAAACCAGGCGGTCCCCAATTCTGTAACGCCACAGTCCAGAGCAACTGCTGACAATGAGGCCGTAGGGAATGTTTGGCTTCAATTCGGCGCCTAATAAGATATCGCCGTTGGGAGCCTCGAACTCGTAAAAAACCCCATAGTCCTCGCAAAACCGCATGCCCTTTTCACCGGGAACCTGATAGGCCGCAATACCGGTTTCAGACGCCGCATAGCTTTCCAGCATAAAGACGTCCGGGCCAACCAGATCGGCAATGCGATCCCGATAGGGGTCCATGCTCATGCCCCCGTGGATGAGGCATCTCAGGTTGGGCATGGTTTGGGATATGGGCTTTTCTGTGCGTTCCCAAATGGTCTCCAGCAGCGTGAGCTGCCAGATGGGGATGCCGGAGATCATGGTAATGTCGTTGCGGCTGATGCACAGTTCCACCAGGGCGTCGAGACGTTTGGACCAGGGTTCCAGCGAGGATATAGATCTGGGCGGCAGTGTGACCATTTCCAGTAACTTGGGCGCGAGAAACTTGGTGAGTCCGCTCATGTCCCCGCAAAGGGCGCCGTGTTCATTGCGCTCCATGTGGGTGCTGCCCGACATGTAGAGCGCCCGTCCCCCCGGCGGTGATAATTTGGGTTGATGTCTCAAAGCGTAGGAAAAGAAATCCAGGGCGGCGCGGCGATTGATGGCCGCCATCTCTTTCGAGTAGGGCACGTATTTGGTGCGTCCGCTGGTGGTTCCTGAAGACAGACAGAAGATGTCTACAATTCCGGGCCATGCCTGGTTGTCCAGGGGCATCGCGCCGTTTTCGCCCAGGGGACTTTTGTCACCCAGCCAGTGGACCCAGTCGGCGTAATCGATGATGGGCAGGCGATCGCGGAATCGTTCATAAAAGTCTGCGAACTGAAGCATTTCGCCAAAGCCGTATTGTTTGCCGTAGTGCGTGTTCTGGGCCTTGGTCATCAATTCTTTCAAGGTGAACAGGGGACTGGCGTGTCCCAAACCTTTAATTCGATGATCGGCCCACTTGACCGCCATAGATCTGGTGAGCGAACCGAGCATGGTCATGAGACAACTCGGGACAGCCAGGGCGCGAGATGGTCCATAAAACGATCCGCCTGGAAGATGAGATCGGAATGAGTGACCTTGCGGGTCTGGCTCTTGCTATGAACAAATTCCACAGAGCTTTTGGGGAAAATGGTTTGCAGCGATTCAATATCCGAAAAGGAGTTGAAGGTGGGAGATTGATCGGTCATGACGTCGCCTTCCCCTTCGGCAAAGAGCACCAGGGTGGGAATGCTGGACAGATAGGCGTGGGGAAGGGGACCCTCGTGTTTCATTTCCAGAAAGCGGTCGAAATAACCATCGTCTATCTCTTCATTTTGCCTGAAAATGGCCAGCACGTCGTCCTCGATGGCGAAGATGGGGATGAGGTCTTTGGATTCAAAATTCATGAGATCTCGACCCGAGGTGAACATTTTCACCAGGATGCTTTTGGCCTTCTTCATCTTCTTGCGGATTTCTTCGGGGTCTCCGCCTTCCACTTCGCAGAGATGGGAAACGGCTCTGCCAACCAGGGTCTTTTGTCTGGGCAGGCTGGTGTCCACCAGATCCTGAATGCAAATGACCGGGCTAATGAGAATGACGCCTTTTATTTGAACCGTGTCCAGCAGGTCTTTTTCACGCAGCCATTTAAGGAAGCTGACAATCATATGACCGCCAAAGCTGGTGCCGATCAGGAACGGCGAAGATCCCTGCCCTGCGTTTTGCAGTTTGCGGTTATTGATCTCCACTATGGTGTCGTAGAGCTGGTGGAAAATGGTTTCCTTGAAAAAATGCTGGGTGGGATAGTTGAAATAGTACACGGACCCATATTTTAGGAAGCATTTTCGCAACAGGAAAAAGGCCTCGTTGCCATCGGGCAGGAAACCGGGCATGAGAATAGACGGATTCTTGCGAAGCCTGTAGTGTTTCTCCTTGAAGATGGCCCCGCTGGACATTTTAAAGTCGAAGGGCTTATCTTTAAACGCCTCCTCTTTGAAGAGGCGCGTAGGAGACTCCTTGCCAACCTTGGGGGAATAGGGCCTGATGCGCTTGTCCAGATACCGCTTGGCGATCTTGGCCCAGATAAGGTTCTCGGTAATCTTGCAGATGGTGTCCAGATCGAGAGCGCCCTTGCGACGCTCAATGCGCTCCAATTTCTCATTAATGAGAGAGCGCAGGCTTTCCATCTCAAGAAACCCACTGTACTTTAGGAATTTAGTGACCCAACGGATTTTAACGCTCCGCTGGTAGCTTCGGTCAAAATAAGTAACATCCATAGGAGGTGATTAACGTCCGGAAATTTTGTCGAAAATCTCCGCAGTAAGTTTGGTTTTAAGCGCTTCCCAAACCATGCCACGAACACTTTCCTCCGCATTTTTAGGTGCAATAATGCCCAGGGGAACACGAGCCCCGCCAGCTCCGGATTTAGCGCCGGAGAATGGTTCGCCGAAAATCGTGTGACAAATGCTATTGAGCGAAATGGACTTGTTGGTCGTCCTCAGGCTGGCCACCAGGTGATCCTCAATAATGCCAAACACGACAACGGTCTCAATGCCCTCCATGCGCAGGAACTTGTCTGCAACATAGGGGAGACTGTCCCGACGGTCGGCTTTCAGGTATTGCAGGCCTGTAACCAGAACCGATCCCACCACTTCCTTGTTCTTGTTGGCAATTTCCTCCAACTCGAAGAAGTACCGGGGAATAGGGTAGTCTCTGACATTGGTGATAATGTTGATGTCTACCCGGTTGAGCAGGTAGAGAAAGCAGTCGGCGTCCAGGTTTCGCGTGTTCTCACTTACCAGGTTGGCCGTATCATTTTCGATAGCGAACAGCAGGGAGGTGGCCACATTGGCTTCCTCTTCCACTTCCTGGTTGAGATCGTAACCCAGTTTCCGAATGTAATCGCAAATAATGGTCGCGGTTGCGCCAATGACCCGAATATCTTTGAGGATAAAATCCCCTTCCGGGTTGTCTTCATGGTGGTCGATGATGATGTCTGGCTGTACGCACACGCTTTGAAGATTCTTCTTTCCAGAGCTGGCCACGTCCACAAATACCTTGAGCGCCATGTCAGAGTAATCTTTAGACTTGTCCACCTTCTTCATCTGGATGTTGAGCAGGTTGACGAAGGTGCGATTCTGAGGATGAGAAATTTCTCCCCCGTAGAGAATGCAAGTCGACACAGTTGGATTGAGTTTTTTGATCAGCCACGAGATGCCAAAAGCGGAGCCAATGGCGTCCGGATCTGGGTTATCCTGAGTGAAAATTGCAACCTTGTCGCTCTTTTTCAGGGCCTTAATGGCTTGTGCGAAAATATCGTAAGGTTCTTTGGCCTCTTCAGGCTCCTCAGATTTTTTTCGAATTGGCTCTATATTACCCATGTTTCCTCTCTCTTTCGGCCATGCCGAGGGATCTATTCTACCACGAACGGGTGTAGAAGAATGTTTTTATCTTATTCGATGGAGGCAATATCCACGTTATCCCTCATTTTCTGTGGATGATCCGCATGACTGCCGTAACCTTGAAAAGTACCACCAGTACGCCATAAATTGCAATTGATAAAAACACCTTCGCCACAAATACTCGGAAAAGCATGGCGTCGGGCTTTCCCAGCCATAGGGGAATGAAGGCGCAAGATGCAACCAATATTTTCGCGAGATCCAAGCTTAAATGCTTGGGCCATATTAATTTAAACTCTTTTTTCGCGACATGAGCCACTGGCAAAAATAGGAACCAGGACGAGACGGTTGTGGCCAGCGCCACCCCGCAGTGACGCAGTTCATTGTCAAAAAACTGGGGAAGGGTGAAACAGCCCAATATGTTCACCAGCGCGCCCGCCGCCGCGTTCACCGCCGTGTGGTCGCGGATCATGGTTTCGGCAAAGGCACGAACCGCGTCGTTTTCCGATACCGCAAGCGCGAGGTGGGCATAGCGGATATCGAGCTGCCCGGCCGTGTAAGCGGTATGGGCAATC
>JBNKOV010000381.1:0-5646 GCA_050294955.1 Holophagae bacterium | reverse complement strand
CGAGTACAGGCGTCTAGCACCGAGGCTTGAACCGATATGGTAGTCCCGTCTTTACATAGGCGGAAAGTTTTTTTAAAATTTTTCCGTCGATTTCGGCCTCAGATCCGTTTTAAGGTTGTACTGGCTGTTGATTCAGCTCAGGTTCAGGTCCCCAAAAGAATATCCGGCGATGCGGTCGCCCGAGGAGTTTGATTCATGTTGCGAATTCTGTCCATCCTTTTGCTGTTATGTCTTCTGGCTTGTGATGATATAGAAACCGGAGATCCCCCCTCCTTTTCCAGTTTCAACGTAAAAGCCATTAACGATACGCAGTTGAGCGTGTCCTGGTCTGCCGGCGAGGACGATTTTCTGGACGCGGAGGATTTGAGATATCGCATAACTCTGGACGACACTACCATCATTAACACCAATCAGGGCGTGCTCTCCTACAATCTTAAGAACCTGGCCCCCGGGTCGAGCCACACCGTGTTGGTGCAAGCCTGGGACGGCGTTGACTCCAACGGTCTCTCCTCCAACTCCGAGGTGAAAACGGTGTCTACTCTGGCTGCCGGAGAGGGTCTTTTCAGCGAGGAAACCCTGGAAATTCAAGAGGAGCCGCTTCAGATCATTAGCGGAAACGTTTTTTCCGACAAACATGCCTTTGGGCTGGTCTACGCTGATCGCATTGAATGGGTAGTGCGCGATGACGGCAAATTCAAGATTCTTTCCGAGCAGATTAATTTGAGTTCTTTTACGGTTCGCGAGGCCTATCTGGTGAATACGGAAGGCGATGGCTCTTTGGATAATCTCTTTATCGTAACGAGCAACAGCCTGTTGGCCTTGCGCAACGATGGCAAGGGGAACTTTACCGACCCGGGAACCGCAGCTTCATTGAACACAACTGTAAACTCCAATACGCTGTCCTTCTTTGAAGATGACAACGGCGTATATTTATCACTGGTTAACAACAATAACCAGAAGTTAGTGCGTGAAATCGGCCTTTCATCTGGGGAGATTACATTCACCCAGACTTTCTCCGGATCGGTGCAATCCAACGTGAGCTATGCACGATTTGCCCAGTTGGATGATGATGAATTCTATGACTCGGTGGAGTTTGGAAACAACGGTCTTTTGGTTGTAAAAGGCGATGGGGATGACTTTTCTTTTGAGGATACTGCCCGCGATGTGGACGCGGATGACACGGTCACGCTCTCCAATTTTCAGGAAGCCTTTTTCCTGGACACCATTAGCAACGATGATGTTGCCGACGCCATGGTGGTTTTGAAGGATAACTCCAGCAACGAAGTGCAGCTCTGGTTTTACGAAGGCGACGACAGCGCTGATGATCTGTTTAAAGAACTGCCCACCAACGTGGTGAGCTACGGCGCTGCAGATTACGATTATCCAGTTCTGGCTGACTACGACGGCGATGGGAATTTGGACCTGCTCATGGCCCAGACCGACTCAAACAACATCGCTATTTTCCCAGGCCCCTCAAAGACCTTGAACTCGAACGCAGAGTTCTGGGGCGTTGGCAGTAACCCTGGCATTATTCACGTGGGCGATTTGGACGGGGTAAACCAAAACGATATTGTGGTGTTCGCCAATGTGGCGTCTGATGACACAAGCAACGCAACCACTCCGACGTTGGTCTTCCTGCTTTCCACCAAGGCCGCCACAAAGCGGTAGGTTTAAAGAGAGGCCCGCTCAGGGTTTCTTGGGAAACTGGCCAAAGGTTTTGTGTGGAATCTTGTCGAGAGACCAGTCAATCACAAGGCCTCTGGCCAGGCTTTTGGCGTATGCCTCGCCAAACCAGTTATGGGCCAGGTATAGAGCGGGCTCGTAGGATTTAGCGCCGCCAACGGATGTGATGAACTTGCCGTGATGCACAAATAAAGCGTCGCGGTGGACCTTGATCTCAGGGAACTTTTTGGCGAAAGCCTCCTGGTCGCAGGGATAGGTGGTGGCGTTCAGGCCGTTCAGGCGACCGGTTTGGCCCAGAGGAAAGGCGCCGTCGCACAGGGTAATGACCACTCGGGCCTCATCCACCTTTTTGCGCACCCACTGCATGTAGGGATTGTCGTGGCCCAGGTCCTTGTCCATAGAGGTCATGGTGCTGGGGATGACCAGCACGTCCAGCTTGGGACAATTCTTGAAGCTGAAATCGGTTTCAATGGTCAAACCCTCGGCTGTTTTTATAGGTTTGCCATCCGGGGAGACCAGGAAACACTTAAAGAAGGTCTTGTTTTCCCGGTACTTGGAATGCTCTAGTATGTCGAGAGGCGCAATGAGTTCGGAGTTATACACGCCATCGATAACCACAAACCCGGTTTGAATGGGCGTGCGGGTTTCGGCGAATAGGGCCATGAACAAAAACGATAACAGCAAGGGTAACCTCCAATATCAGCCGCCGGCGATTCCGCCGTCAAATACCTTGAACTTAGATCTCCCAGGCCGTCCTTTTCCCCTGGCGATGAAGTAACCGCAGAAGAAGCCCCCGACATGAGCCATAAAGGCCACATTGGCGGAGCCCGGCAGGAAGGTGTGTAATAATTGGGAGATGAGCCAGATGATGATGAACGGTCTTATGGGCAGCATGAAGTCGCGGTAATGGTTGAATCTACGGCCCAGGGTAATGCGGATGTAGTGGTCCGGGAACAGCGCCATATAGGCGCCCAGACAACCGCTTATGGCGCCGCTTGCGCCAATGATGGGTATGACGGAGCTGGGACTGAAGAGGATCTGGGCCAGGAACCCGAATGCGCCGCAACCAAAGTAGAACAATAGAAAACGGGTCCTACCCATGACCGCTTCCACGTTGACGCCAAACAGGTAAAGGGTAAATGCGTTGAAGAAGAGATGTAGAAAACCCTGGTGCAGGAACATGGCCCAGAAGACGCAGAGTATTGCTGGCGCTCGATAATAGGCCAACCACTCCTCGGGGTTTGCGCCCCCAGGAATGAGAAACTGACCGCTGCGCCAGGCCTGATACAGCCAGTCGATGAGCGCTTCTCTGTTGGTAAATTCGACGGGGATGACGCCGCCCGACCAGAAAAGGTTGATGTTCTGGGAGGCCATAATCTTAACGGTCGCCATGAAGGCGAGGACGTTAAACCCCAGAATCCACCAAACAGCGTCTACTTTTCCCGGTATTCGAACACTATCTCTAATCCNAATCATGATCACCTTCCGGCACATTCTTGCCCTGGCCCCTATTACACCAGGATCGCCACGCCTATCTCAAGTGTTTTCTCCAATTAGTGGATGATTGGGCCAATTCTCGCGCCTTCTTTTTTCTTAAATGCTGATCTTTTCGCCCTTCGGAGAACCTTGTTGCAAACCAGGCCGCGTGATAAGACAAAACGCAGCATGTTATCTACTCTCTACGGCCTGACTCAGTTTCCTTATATCGCGCAGGGGCGGGTCGCCGAAGAGGCGGCTGTATTCTCGGCTAAACTGGGAAGGACTCTCATAACCCACTTCAAAGGCCGCGCTGGTTGCATCGAGCCGTTCGGCCAGCATCAGGCGTCTGGCCTCCCGAAGCCTGAGTTGTTTCTGGAACTGAAGCGGGCTCAAGGCGGTCATGGCGCGGAAATGATGGTGAAACGTGGATGTGCTCATGCTGGCCTGTTCGGCCAGGTCTTCGATGCGAAGGGGCTGGGAGTAATGGCTTTTCATCCAATCAATGGCTTGAGCGATCTGATGGCTTTGACTGCCTGCGGTGGCGATTTGCCGTAACCGAAGGCCCTGCTCTCCTACCAGTAACCGATAAAGGATCTCTCGCTGAATGACCGGGGCCAGGATGGGAATGTCTTCTGGCTCATGGAGTAGTCGAACCAGGCGTTGAAAGCGTTCAGCAAGGGCCAGGAAACTTGACCAATGGCCATGCCGCGATTGGATTGGCGACCACGGGGCTCGGGCAGAGAGCTGTCCACCATGAGCTGGGAGAGTTCACATTGTTGGAAGGTGAGCCTCAGACCGAGAAAGGGATGCTCTGGGCTGGCGTCGATAATCCGAGATACGGTGGGTAGATGCACTGAAGTAATGAGGTAATGGCGGGTATTGTAGACATGGGCGTCCTCTCCTACCAGGACCCGTTTCGAGCCTTGAGCCACCAGACAGATGCTGGGTTCGTATATATTGCAGATGGGCTGGTCGCCGGAGACTCTGCGAACCAGGGTCAGGCCTTCGATCACGGTTTGAAATTGCTCAACCCCTTCGGTGAATTGGGCAATATCTGCTTTTAACGCCTTTAGGGCAATGTCCATTCCGTCCATGTCTGTACTTTGCATACGAACTCCCGTTGCCTGGCATGCATAACTTGAGATAGTATCGCGCTTTCCTATGATCTTTTCAATGATTATCCGGTTCACCGGAGGATCAGGCAAGAAAGAGACAGGATTGATCTACCGACTTTGATTCAGAAACCCTAGATTACATGAAGGGAGTTTGACCTCCCATCTGGTTGAAGGAGATAGTCATGAAAAAACGCATATTGGGAAATGGGCTGGAAGTATCGGCGCTGGGCCTGGGCTGCATGGGCATGAGCTTTTCATATGGCCCGCCCAAGGACAAAAACGAGATGATCGCCCTGCTGCGCAAGGCAGTGGAAAGAGGGGTCACTTTTTTCGACACAGCCGAGGTCTATGGTCCTTATGTAAACGAGGAGCTGGTTGGCGAGGCGCTGGCGCCGTTGCGGGATAAGGTGGTGATCGCCACCAAGTTCGGCTTTGACATCAAACCCGCCGGCGACCCCAGGGGCATGACGGGACAACCCGCGCTCAACAGTCGTCCCGAGAACATTAAAGCAGTGGCCGAGGCCTCTTTGAAAAGGCTGAAGACCGATGTCATTGATCTGTTCTACCAACATCGCCCCGATCCGAATGTCCCCATTGAAGATGTGGCAGGCGCGGTCAAGGACTTGATCCAGGCAGGCAAGGTGAAGCATTTTGGTCTTTCTGAAGCCAGCGTGCAAACCATTCGGCGAGCCCATGCGGTTCAGCCCGTGACCGCTCTACAAAGCGAGTATTCTCTGTGGTGGCGTCATCCCGAAGAAGACATATTGCCTACGCTGGAAGAGCTGGGCATTGGCTTTGTTCCCTACAGCCCGCTAGGCAGGGGGTTCCTCACTGGGAAGATGGATGAGAAAACCCAGTTCGATTCCACGGATTTCCGGTCGTCTCTGCCTCGGTTCACCCCTGAGGCGCGGAAGGCGAATCAGGGCATGGTGGATCTGCTGGCCTCAATCGCAGCCGACAAGAACGCAACCTCGGCTCAAATTGCCCTGGCCTGGCTGTTGGCGCAGAAGTCGTGGATTGTCCCAATCCCAGGCACCACGCGCTTGTCTCGCCTTGAAGAAAATATTGGGGCCGACGCCATAGAACTGTCCTCAGAGGACTTGCAAAGAATCGACAGCGCGGCGGCTGCAATCAGAATTGAAGGGGAACGCTATCCCGAGCGTCTTGCGGCGCTGATTGGTCACTAATCAAACCTTGGGTCAGCCAGCATGCTGAACCCAAATCAGGGGAAGGGATCAAACCAGCGTTGGGTTCCTTCCCCTATTGCTTTGCAAAGCCAACAACAGACCAGCCCGAAAGGGTCCAATTCTTTTAACAATCAGG
Organism: Holophagae bacterium; assembly: GCA_050294955.1. GTDB lineage: Bacteria > Acidobacteriota > Holophagae > Acanthopleuribacterales > Acanthopleuribacteraceae > JBNKOV01. The sequence goes on along the minus strand of JBNKOV010000381.1, from coordinate 46 downwards.
GGTTATTGCAAAACCTCGGTTAAATGATGACCCGCTCCCCTATAAC
>JBNKOV010000380.1:0-5650 GCA_050294955.1 Holophagae bacterium | reverse complement strand
GAGAATTCCGTTTTTGCCCTTTTCTTTCACCCGATACATGGCCTGATCCGCCAATCGGAACAGAACCTCTTTCGTTTTTCCGTGCCTGGGATAGGTAGCCACGCCAATAGAGGCTGTCATGCAGATGCCTTTGGGTTTGTAGGCCTCGATGCCGTCTCGGATGCGCTCCGCCACAATAACTGCGCCGTCCACATCTGTAGAGGGCAAAATGAGGACAAATTCATCGCCGCCATATCTGCCGACAATATCCGTTTCCCGGGCGCATTCTTTGATGATGCGGCCTACCTCAATAAGGCATTGGCTTCCCTGGAGATGGCCGTAGCTGTCATTAACCGCCTTAAACCCGTCTAAATCCAGAAAGATCAGACTCATGGTGTTGCTGGTTCGAATGGCCCGCTTCAACTCGGTTTCCAAGCAATGGTTTAAATGCCTTGAGTTAAAAAGCTTGGTTAAGTCATCTTGAATGGTTAAGGTTTGGGCCTTTTGAAAGAGATAGGCGTTTTCAATGGCCACAGCGGCGGGGTTGACCAGTGTTTGCAACAATTCAAGATCGCTCTCGGTAAACCCCTTTTCGTCTTCATGATTGAGCATTTCAATCACGCCAATGGTTCTCCCCCTGCTTACCAAAGGCGCGCAGAGTATGTTTTTGGTCTGAAATTGGGTGTTTTTGTCGATCTGGTTGAGGAAGCGGGGATCATTTTGAGCGTTGTTCACAATCAGAGGCTGACGATGTTTGGCAACCCATCCCGCAATGCCCTGTCCAAAAGGGACTTTGAGATCCCTCAGCATTTCCTTGCCTGGACCATAAGCCGCAGCGAAACTGAGCGTTTGCTCTTCTGGATCGTCGATAATGAGAACAGACCAGGCGCCGCAGTTGATGATCTGATGAATGCGGGTCATGACGGTGTGCATGACTTCCTGAGGCTGTAGTAACGAATTGGCGGCGGTGATAATGTCCACCAGCGCTTCCCGTTCAATTCGATCGACGGTGGCCGGAGAGGGCGGCGGGCTCTTCCACTCATTCTCTTCTGAGAGAAACTGCAAGATAATGTCTTCTAGGGTTTTGACATCCATTTCCCCAAAATTCTCGGGAACGGTCCAGTAGAAAAAGGGTATTTTATGAATGATGCAACGCTCGCTGACGTCTTGGACGCCCTTTTGGCTGAGGTTGCGATCCAGAATAAGCGCTTTCACCGATGAGAGCATGTTGGGAGTTAAACCGGATGGCGGGATGACGCCATTGATTGTTTCCACCAGAAGCTTTTCAGATTCTGTTATTAATACAAAAGGACCGTGTTTCAAAACTTCCTACCCTAAAGTTTTAGTCTCTTATCTCTACTCTGATGGTCTTGGTCTCCCTGTTCTCTGCTCTATCTATTGCAATTACGTTAATGGCGTAAATGCCCTTGCCTGGGAAGTTGAGGGCGCAGGTAAATTTACCGGTTTCCTCGTCGAGGATTGCCTTTTCACCGTCTACCGTCACCCGCGCGTCACGCTCGGTGACGCCTTCAATGATAACAATATATCCTTGGATCAGAGGTTTGCTCAAGGTGATTTCCGGCGGCTTGCTGTCTACGTGTCTGGTAGGCGCTCCGCCCCTGGCCCCTGTAATTTCAAATTGGCGCACGGTGGAAGGCAGCCCTTTGTACCCGCCCGCATCCACAGAAGAAACCCGCCAGAAATACTTTCCCTCGCGCAGGTCGGCTTCGAAAGAGGCTCGTGTATAGTTTTTACGCTCGTTCACCAGGCTGTTGAAGAGGCTGTTGCTGCTGATTTCAATATGGTATTTGCCGGTGGAGGTGCGGTCCCAATTGAGGGTGACCATGGCAAAACCGTTCTGATTGGCGGGGATTTCCTGAAAATTGTCCGGGGCTGTAAGATCTGGCGGTGAGGGGAGGTCTTCCGCTGTATCCAAAGGAACACCGGGCATAACAACCAGCTTCTGGTTCCTGGAAATATTGACCACGCCTGAATTGTTTTTCAGTTCCGCCCTCCCAGACCCCATGCGAACCTCTAGAGAACCATTGGAAGAAGCAAAAGATATCCAGGCTTCTGAATTGGAAAAGATTTCAACTTTGCCAGTTTGGGTTCTCACAGAAACCTTCCTGCCGGGCTCCGTTGATTTGATGTAAAGCCCGCCTTCCTCCAAGAGAAGATCCAGAATGGGATCACTGGGATTGGATCCTTGGAAATCGGGGAAGTTTACCTCGCTTGCAGGCCTGAGCACCATGTCAATTCTATTGGTAAAAGACATTCTACAACTGCCGTTCCCAATAGTTTTCACCGAGTCGCCCAAATCCAGAGGGGTTGTTTCATCTGCAGGAATATAGGAGGATGAGAAGCGCTTTCGAATATTGATCTCACCGGAAACTTCTACGAAACGGATACGGTTGGCCACATCTTTTTTTGCAGTGCGCTGGGAGATCACCTTCCCGGAATGAACCATGGAAACCCGCGCTTCTTCTGTAGCATTGCCGAAATCACTCTCAACCAGAAGGCTCTTGGCCTTCTTGAGATGCTCGAACGCCAGATCCACGTTTGCGAGGTCCTGTGGCGTCTGACTCTTTTCCGCGAGAATTTTCGCCTGCCGATACCGGGCGTCTGCCTGGTTGGTTAGCATTAAGGCATCCTCTTCGCCTTCAGGCTTTAATGCAAAAAAGAGTACAATAAATAGGGCTAGCAAAAATACAATAAAGAATCCCCATTTTTTGAGATCCGACATTGACAATCGGCTGGCTTTGTCATTCATCCGTTACTTCTCCGTATTATTTGCCCACGCCTTGAGAATGGTCTTTTTTCCTAAGGGCTTGGAAAAACTTCTCTGTAGTTTAGCAGAAAATGAAGCACAAGGAAACCGGACCTTGAAAAGAACCCTATCATTTTGCCCGGTTTTGCCGCGAATTTCCATAAAAAACCGTCATTTGCAAAGGCTGTTGAAAAAAACCTGACGGTGGAAGGCCAGGCGAATGGCCTGACGCCAGAAAAAAGGCGAGCCGGACTCTGAGGAACCCGACTCGCCTGATTTGTAATTAAGCAACTCGCCGATGAATTACAGCGACTCTTTCTTTCCTGGAGCAAGGGCAACCCGATTACTGTTGAAGATCATGTAATCTCGGATGATAGCGATCGCTTCTTCTAGAACAAAATCCGGGACTTCCACCTTGTCGTCTTCCGTCTCTTCTTTGTCCTCGTCTTTATCAGCATCGTCCTTTTTCGGTTTGGGTTCAACCAGAGCCAGCCTCAATTCACGCTCTTCGTCGCGAACCTCCTCCCGCTTTTCCAAATCGTCTTTTTCCTTTTTGCGGACAGCCAGATTGAGACTAACCCGTTTGTCTTCTTCCAATTTTCGTCTCAGCTCGACGTCCTCCAGGACATAGCGGAACTCAGGATCTTTGGCGACGCGACGCGCCGAATTGGTGCGCAAAAAGTTCAGGGAATCCCGAACCTGATTGTAGGACTTGTACTTCACAGGATCAATTTCATCCCAGGGAAGCGCATTTTCCAAAGACTCTTCGGTAAGTTTCATGCCGTCGTAGGGAGAAGGAAGGGTGATATCAGGGGTCACGCCTTTAAATTGGGTTGAGCCGCCGGAAATCCGGTAGAACTTATGAGTGGTGACTTTAAGCGCCCCGGCGACGTCGTCCTCGAAGCGGTCCGGCACCATCTTGGAAAGGGTGTTTTGCAGACCGAGCACATTTTGAACCGTGCCCTTGCCGTGGGTATTTTTTCCGCCAACCACGATGCCGCGATCATAGTCTTGAATAGCGGAAGCGAAGATTTCGGAGGCCGATGCGCTGAACACGCTGGTGAGAACCAGAAGCGGACCATCATACACCTGATTGGGGAAAGGGTCGTCCTCAACCTGAACCCGACCGCGATGGTTCCGAATCTGAACCACGGGTCCATCTTCGATAAACAAGCCGGTAAGTTCAATCGCTTCGTCCAGTGATCCGCCGCCATTTTGACGTAAATCAACCACGACGCCGTCTACCTTCTCTTCTTCCAACTCTTTCAAAAGTTTGCGAACATCTCGACTGGTGCTCTTGAAATTGGGATCTTTCATCCGCTTGGCCTGAGAGTCCATGTAAAAAGAGGGAATGTTGATCACGCCGAACCGGTAAATGCGGCCCTCTTCATCTTTAATCTCTTTAATTTCAGACTTCGCGTCCGCAGAGGTGATTTCCACATGATCTCGCACGATCACCACCTCGCGTGTTTCAGACTGGTCTGCGGCGTCTACGGGGATAATGGTCAACCGAACCGTGGTGCCTTTGGGTCCGCGGATCTTCTTAACCACCTTGTCAAGCCGGAGGTCAACCACGTCTTCCGCCTCACTGTCGCCCTGGGCCACGGCAATGATTTTATCGCCAGCGTGAAGCTCTTTGGTTCGGAAGGCGGGACCGCCCTTCACGATATCCACAACTTTGGTGTACTCGCCGTCTCGCTGCAAGGTAGCGCCAATGCCCTCTAGAGAATGCCCCATTTGAATATCGAAATTATCCTTGGTTGCCGGCTTCAAATAAGAGGAATGAGGATCGAAGGTGTTGGCGAGACTGTTTAGAAAAATCTCCAGCACGTCGGCAGGTTCGTACTCTTCAACGCTTTTACGAATACGCTTATAGCGCTTTTTAAGGAGGTCAAGGGCTTCGTCATCCGGCTTTTCCCGCAGCTTGAAACGCACCAGATCTTCTTTTAGTCGTTTACGCCAGAGTTCATCCAGCCCGCCCTTGGTGGAGGCCCATGGCAATGCCTCCCGGTCGTAAAGGTAGAACTCGTCTTTTTCATAATTAAAAGGCTTTTCCAATCTGGCCAGAATATAATCGCTTCGCTCTTCAACCCGCTGTTTATAGCGATTGAAAATGAAGAATGGGGCTTCCAGATTTACGGGAGATTGCAAGAGATGATCGTCCAGAACCGTCTGGTACTTTTTGAATTCACGGATGTCGGAATCCAAGAAGAACATTTTATTGGGATCCAACGCGTCTAAATAATTATCCAGAAGGTTGCGCGAGGTAGCGTCGTTAATTTGGGCTCGCTTGTAGTGATAATAAGTGAGGTAAGTAGAAACCAGACCCGCAATTTCCGGCTGGTATTTCTGAGGATGAACCGATTCCGGTGAGGCTGCAAACAGCGTCCCAACAAGAAATAGGATGGAAATAAAACTTGTGATCTTTTTTGTCATATTAAAATGTCTCCCGTCTGCCATCGCTGCTCTCCCCATTCTACTGCTAATTTTACGGATCTTCTATGTCAAAAGTTACATTTCGGTGGAATGTGGGTTATCCTTCCACCCGGTAAATCTTCCACTGTTCCGATAGGCGGAAACGTAAGCCGAATACTGGATTGCTCGCTGGCCCACCATTTCAATTTCTTTAGGTTTGAGATCCCGAATTACCCTGGCGGGTCGGCCCATGGCCAAAACGCCCGGCGGTATCACCTTGCCTTCGGTGACAAGGCTGCCCGCGCCGATGAGCGTATCGTCTCCAATTTGGGCTTTATCCATGATGATGGAACCCATGCCCACCAGAATCCGATTTCCCAAGGTGCAGCCGTGAGCAATCACCCCATGGCCAAAGGATACATCGTCTCCTATTTGAAGCGGGTTTGTTTGATAGGTTGTGTGAAAGGCGCATTGGTCCTGGATGTTTGT
>JBNKOV010000379.1:0-5653 GCA_050294955.1 Holophagae bacterium | reverse complement strand
TGTTCAGAATCTCCATCCCAGAAAAAGCGCCTCGGTAGCTCGAAAGATCAGCGCGCTTCGACGGTTCTTTACCTGGCTGGCGAGGAATGGCTTGATTGACGACAACCCTGCCCGTGATTTGGAGGCGCCGAAGGTAAAACGATCACTCCCCAGCTTTATGACAATCGACGATGTGCTAGGGTTGGTTTCTCCTCCCAAAAATTCCTCAGATTTTTTTGAAATACGAGACGCCATGATCATGCGAATGTTTTACGCCACAGGGGTTCGCATTTCTGAGTGTTTCGGCCTTAACGTAGCTGATCTTGATCTCAGCGAATGCACCATTCGCGTGCTGGGCAAGGGCTCCAAGGAACGGGTGATCCCATTCGGCCAGAATTCCCTGCCTCAACTTAAGCAATATCTCGCTGTGCGTCAACTCTATCTGGCTTCTATTGATGGGGCGGATGAAGCCGTCTTCATTAACAAAAAGGGCCGTCGAATCAGCGATGGGCAGATGCGCAAGGTAGTCTACGACATGGTGGGGAAAATGTCTCTGGACTATCATGTCTCCCCGCACACATTGAGACATACCTTCGCCACTCATATGCTTGAATCTGGAGCCGATGTGAGAGCAATCCAGGAGCTGCTGGGCCATGCTTCACTGTCTACTACCCAGAAGTACACCCATCTCAACGCGGATTATCTAATGCAAGTCTACGATAAATGCCATCCCCGGTCATGATGGATGTTGAAATCGCTACATCCCTTTTTTAAGGCCAGGAAATTTTTGCGGCGCAAAGGCTGCGTGGCATCCCATACAGGCCTCCAACAGGCGATAATGATAGAAAACAGTTAATTCGCCATTCTGGTTTCTGGCCGCTTCCGCCAGGCGATTTGCTGTTGCGTGAAAGGCGCGATCTCGATCAATAAACGATTCGGGTAGTTTTCCGTGAAGCTCTTTCCCCTGTTCGGGCGTCAACCTTTGCTTGAGAATAAAACTGTCGCGCATTTTTGCGGCGATCTCTTCTACGCTTGACCAGTTGCCGGAAACAATCTGGGGACTCAGGTCGCTCATGGCCTTGTCTAGAGCTTTCATCTCTTCTACGAGTAAAGCGCGCAATTCCGGGGAGAGTTCAGTTGTTGGACCCGCTTCGGCTTTTACAGGATTCTCGTGGTGATGATGGTGGTGATCATCCTGGCCGATAACGGCGAATGTGAAAGCTAAAAGTGCTGATAATAGAATGGTTGACATTTTCATTGAAAAATTCTCTCTATGATTCTCTGTTGGTCTCTTCCCGGTGCTGCGCTTTATTGGCGACGGGATTGGCATACATTTCCAGGATGAGTTTGCGCATGCCCTCGGGATTGGATGCGCCATCCAGTCGCTTTTCAAGTCGATCTGAGAACGCCTTTTCTTCATCGGCGTTATAGTGGGCTTCGAACCTCCGAGCGCCTGATTGAAGATCAGCGGCAATGTAGTTGGTGGGCCAGAGGTGGTAATTTCCGATAATTTGGCGATCTAAAGTGTTTTGGAGTCGGGAGATGCGCACTTTTGCCTTTTCTTCAGGTTTGGGCTTCCAAAATTGGTTGATTGGCGCGCCCACTGCAAGGTGGACCCTCCCTTTGAAACCGTTCAAGCCCTTGGCAATGCTGGCCAGGTCTTCATCTGGCGCCTTTTCGTAGAAACCGTTTATCTGAAGTTCCCATCTCTCTCTCGCCTTGGCTAGGTCGCAGGGGTCGTATTCGTAAGATATGGAAACCGGCACAATATTCAGTTTCTGAACATGGGTTTCCCAATCCTTTCCCCCGGCAAGGGTAAGCATTTTAACAAGACCTGATTGGGTGAAATCGTTGCCGTCCTTGGTGCGACCCTCCGCTTGGGCAATCCACAGGGAATCTTTGGCGCCAGTCACGAGCTGACCGATGTAGGCCGACAGCTTTTGTGAGGCGGTTAACAAGGCGCGGCCCTTTTGGCCCCGAGCTACTATAACGGTTTTGTTTAATTTGAATAAGTGGGCGACCCATTCCGTTTTCATAAGGTTGCTGCCAATGGCCATCTGCATGGTCTTGCCCATGCTCTTCAGGCTGGCCCATCCCAGGCAACAGGAGTCGAGAACAATGTCTCGGTGATTGGATATGAACACGTGACATTGCTTGGGATCCAGTTGATCCAGGCCGCTAACAGTGAGGCCTTTGGTGGTGGCATCAAAAAGGTATTCAACCGCAGGGGCCATGATGCGGGTCTGAAATTCTTTGATGCTTGTAATTCCCTGCATCTTCTCCTTGACCAACCTGGGGTCTAATCGGGGGAATTCTTTATATAACGCCTGAAAAAGGGCGTCCGATTGCATGAGGCGGGTTAATACCGGCCCAACTTGATGGTCGTCATAAGGTTCCAGATCAGAGAAATCCTGAAACTCACTCATTTTTTATCAGCCTCCCGATAGGTCCGCAAAGGTTGAGGTCTATTGTACCCCGTAACCGGCGAAATGCCTATCATACCGCTAATGGGTCCGTAGGCAAATCATTTTCTAACTAAAATCCATGGTGCTGTAAATCCCGATGCCAAATACAAGGAGTCATTTTGGCCCTCTTTCTTTTAGGTTATTGTATCAATGACAAATATGAATTTCAGTCAAAGAGAATAAAGGCCTAGTGGCGTTTATTAAATGGGCGGTTGGTTTTCTGCTTACCACTGAGTATTGCCGCGTCTGCTAAATGTTATTTTTAGCGATACACTTGGGATTTCAAGTTGGGGTGGTTTTTCAGGTAGATCCTTAATGTAAAAAAGTGAAAACAGAAAACGCCTGCCGCTGTCTTTTGGATTATGATGGATGGAGAGATTTAATCTGTGTGTTGAGGCTGTAAAGATGGCTGATAGTTCAAGGCGCAAAATGAAGAGACGTTATCTCATTTTCTATTTATCGGTTTACGAGCTTCCTGAAAATCGATTGTTGGGTTATATGGTGGATATCTCGAAGGGCGGCATCAAACTTATGAGCAATCAGCCTCTTGAGGCTGAACGGCCCTATACATTAAAGGTAAAGTTGCCGGAGCACGGTGAGTATGGCTCGGCTTTTACCTTGGATGCTCATTGTTTATGGTGTCGTCCTGGTCCAAATCCGGATATATATGACGCCGGCTTCAAGCTCCTGGACTGTCCTGAAGGGGTTGAAGAGGCGATTCGTCGTGTCATTGAAGAATTAGGCTTCAACGAGCATTAAGGGCCAGGAATTTTTAATTCTCTTTTTTGTGAACGGCTATCCTGTTGATTCCATACCAGATAATGGCGGTGTTTAAAAAGAGCAATCCTATGGCGGCGAACACAATCCAGGGGTTTACTGGTGAGTCGCCTGGATTGATGTCGGGCGGCTGAAATTCTGAGATCATGCGTCTGAAATCCGGGATTGTCTGATAGAAATCAAGGTCCGGCCCCAAAAGTAGGAATCCTGCAACAGTGTTTTGATAGGTTAGAGTGGTGGAGGCGATCATAAAATCCTGGAATGGGCCTGGGGACGTGATTCTTCTGAGGGTAAGGTTTGAATTTGGATCGCTTTCCGAGCCGCCTATGGTTTGGGTTTCCATGCGGTATTGGCCTGTTGCGTCGAGGATGGTGGCTATCGGCTCGAATTTGGGCGGCGGGTCTTTTTTTATGATGCAAAAATAGACGATGGGCGTATTTCTTTTTCCGCCCTTCAATACAGCCAGACCGGCTTCCATCTCCACCAGATCTACTTCGAAAAAAAGCGGACCAGGCAAGACAAGTGTCGCGCCGTCAGGAAGTTCTACCTTAGAGGCCTTTTGACCCTGCACACTTGGAACAAAGCTAAAAAGAAAGAGCGCCGCGTACTTCGCCAAGGGCATCAAGGAACTCCCGTTCGTGAATCATTTCATGTTTTCTGGCTGGTTTGGTGTTGTGTTTGGATAGATCGGCAATAAAGCGGGTCACCAGTGCTTTCTGGAGCTGTTCATACTCGCGAAAAGTGACGTCGTATTGAGCGGCCCTTGCTTTGAGGCTTTCATTTCTCGCGTCTTCGATTCGGTGGATCTTATTCTTGGCCTCTCGTCCCGGACCTTTTGGCAGGGGCGACTCGGTGAGGTCGCCCATGAGGGTGCTCACGGGAACCTCCAGGGCTACTGCTAGTTTGTGAAGAACGGGCAGGCCGATGTTGGTCAACTGTTCCAACTGATAGGGGATCAGGTTGATAGGCCCGAACTCCATGTGGTCTTCATCCTGGTAAATGGCGAGTTCCTGGCGAATCTCGGATAAGGATTTTTCCAGGAATCTGAGGTGGGGCACCCGCAGGCCGGTTTTGGCGGCCAGTTGTTGGAGGGAGATGCCCTGTTTTGCCCTGATTTTCCGCAATTGTTTGCCCACATCCCAAAAGGGGACATCCAATTGAGCTCGGGTGGCCGGTTCGGAAAGGATGCCTTCGATAATGGGGAGGAGTCTGGGTTTCAGGTCGCGCCAGTCCCGGTAATGAAGGTAATAACCCTGACGTTCCAAGGCCCTTACGGCATTGGCCGGGCTGCCGGTCAAAAATCGGGAAACGGTGCGTTCCCTTGAAATAATAACCACGGGTTTTCCAAGGGCCGTGGCAATTTCAACTTCTCCGCCGATGCCAAAACTGGTGTGGTCTGCAATAACCAACATATAGTCGGCCTCTACCACCCGTATCCTGTCGATAAGGTAAATATGTTCCGGAGTAATATGGCCTCGCGCTTCGGGGGAGGTGACTTCCGAAGGAACGTAGAGGCCTGTGCTGTATGGCGGTTGCAGCAGCGAGGCTCTAATTTTGTCGATTAAGGTGCGAATGCGGCCCTTTTCTCGGGGCGGGCACCGTGTTATTGGTTCGCTAACATAGGCTTTGAACTCCGGAGGCGGCGGTGGTTGCTTTAAGGCCATGCAGAAACTCCTGTCTTGTTGTAGTACAACCTCTCTTATTCTTACATGAAACAATCCTCGGAAGAACAATGGATTGAAACTTTTATGCATTTTTTCCTGTTTGCGCGCCCAATGAAGCAAATTTCTTGGGGCCTGGCGCTCTTCCGCTTGAATGAAAGGCGCTGTTTCGTTATGCTGATTCCGGCATGTTGAGAGGAGCGGAAGGAGCAAGCGCATGAAACTTTGTGGGATCCTAAAAATGGCGATTCTTTTATTGGTCATTGGTTTTCTGCCCATGGGGTGCAACCGTTCAAACACCCCCAAGCAGCCCGAGGCAGTGGGTCAATTGGATAAAGATCTGGTCACTTTTCGCCTTCCCGAAGCGGTTGAAAGCGTTGCTCCAGATATGCAGACCCACCTGTATAGGACCATGATTTATCTCTCTCCCCGACATGCGGTCAAGCCGGAATACGTTTTTGCTGAAGGGCCTGATCCAGATGTAATGGAGATGGTTAAGGGTCCGGGCAATATTACGGTTAAACGCATGAACCTGATCCATATGGCTTATTATCGAGATGGGCGGCATGTGTGGAGCGGCAGCGTTTTGAAGGGGGTGAATATTGGCTGTGACATCCTCGCCTCAACGGGTTATCGGATTCGTCTTGGCAGGGATGAGGATCATGTGGCCTTCACCTTTGCCATCACCGTGTTGGAGACATCAATTTTCACTGGTCACGAAATTTCTTGCCTTCTTTTCTCCATCTTTGCCACCATCTTTGTTTGTCTTTA
>JBNKOV010000378.1:0-5667 GCA_050294955.1 Holophagae bacterium | reverse complement strand
TTTTGAGCGAAATAGGTTGCGGTTCGCCACCGTGTCGCGGACCGACTTAATTCGGGATCTTTCGGTGGACGGAAGAATTGTCGCTTCCTCCTATCCCACGATTTACTCGCCCGCTCAGGGTTCGGTGACTATGAAGGTTGAAGCAGGAGATGTGGTAAACCAGGGTGAGATTCTCGCAAAAATTGACAGTCCCGAATTGTCGAATGTGTTGGAGCAGGAGACATCTTTGCTAGCAGCAATGGAAGCGGAACTTTCTGGTCAGAAAATAGAGGCTAGAACTACGAGGCTCCAGAATAAGCAGGACGTGGATCTTAAAAAACTGAGGTGGGACACGGCCAAACGTGAAATGGACCGACAAAAAATTACATTTGACCAGGGACTTACCAGCCGGATGGATTTTGATAAAGCGAAAGACAATCTGGCCATTGCCGAACTGGAGTACCATCATGCAGTTGAATCGGCCCAACTTCAGGATGAAACCCTTGCTATGGAGGTGCGCAATACAGCGCGTCAGTTAGAGCGCCAACAATTGGTTGTGAAGGAGGCGAAACGCCGGGTTCTTGAACTTGAAATCAAAGCGCCGGTTTCTGGCGTTGTAGGCAGTGTTTCTGTTGATCCCAAGGATATTGTGGCTCGGAATCAAATGTTGCTTACGGTGATCGATCTGTCCGCTTTCGAGATCGCCATAAGCATACCTGAGAACTATGCAGATGAGGTGGTTTCGGGTTCCATTGCAGAAATTACCTATGAAAATAAGATTTACAAGGGAAAGGTGACTCGGATTTCACCTCAGGTCTCCAATTCGCTCGTTGAGGGTCGGATGATTTTCGACGGTGATTTGCCTAATGGTCTAAAGCAGAATCAGCGAGTGAGCGCTCGAATTATTTTGTCTTCTCTGAACAACGTCTTGTCCGTGAGAAGAGGGCCGTTTCTTGAGAGCGGCGGCGGTAGGAAAGCTTATGTAGTGGAAGATGGACTGGCTGTCTTGCGGGAGATTCGAATCGGCGCTTCCAGTCTCTCGGAGATTGAGATTAAAGACGGTCTTGAAGAGGGAGATACGATTGTGATCTCCGATACTTCCAGGTTTAAAGGCGCTAAAACGGTTCTGCTCAGGAATTGAACCCCAGAGGAACGGTTATCGATATGTTGGAAATAAGGAGCTTGTCATGTTGAAGATGGAAAAAATCACTAAAATATACCGAACCGAGTTTGTGGAAACGCACGCGCTTAGCGGCTTCAGCCTTTCTGTTGGCTCTGGTGAGTTCGTGTCAATCATGGGTCCTTCAGGATCTGGCAAGTCTACCTTTTTGAATATTGCGGGGCTGCTGGATGAATTCGATAGGGGTCAATATCTTTTGGATGGAGAAGATGTCAGCAGTTTAAGTGACAACCGGCGCTCCAAGTTTCGCAATGAGAAGATAGGATTTATTTTTCAGGGTTTTAATTTGATTCCCGATTTGAACGTTTTCGATAATGTAGATGTGCCTTTGCGTTATCGCGGGTTTGATAAAAAAGAACGAGGCGCTCGAATTCTAGAAGCCCTGGAGACCGTAGGGTTGGGCGGGCGTCTCCGTCATTATCCCTCTCAACTCTCTGGGGGTCAGCAACAGCGGGTTGCTATTGCTCGCGCCCTGGCCGGGACGCCAAAGCTGATTCTTGCCGATGAACCTACGGGTAATTTGGATTCTCAAATGGCGCGTCAAATTATGGACCTTTTGGAAGAAATCAACAGCGGAGGAACTACCATTGTCATGGTGAGTCACGATCCTCAGTTGGCCAACAGAGCCCATCGTCAGGTGCATGTTCTGGATGGGAAAATGTCGGAATTAAGCGATCGCGTCAAACCTATTGCCGCATTAACTCCGGAAACGGCTTGAGATTGGAGGTCCCCATGCTGCTTTATTATTTGAAAATGGCTTATAAAAGCGTTCTCAGCACACCGCGTATTACCTTGATCAGCGTTCTGGCTATTGGATTGGGTGTTGCGGTAGCGACTTCCATCTCCACTGTGCATCATGTGTTTGCAAGAAACCCGATTCCGGAAAAGAGCGACGTTCTCTACAATGTGCGTCTGGACACCTGGGACCCCAATGGTAAGTTTTTTGGTGTGGGACCCGACGATCCGCCTAAAGCTGTAACCTGGCGGGATATGACAGGTCTGATGAATGAAAAGATTTCCGTTAGGAAAACCGGTGTTGGGAATGCTGTGGCCTATGTTTTTCCTGAGAGTAAAACTATAAAGCCCTGGCAGGCCACGATTCGCTTGGCCCACTCTGACTTCTTCTCCATGTTTATGGTCCCGCTAAAGTATGGGACTGGTTGGTCCCATGAGGTGGACAAAGAACTTGACCTTGTTGTGGTGCTTAGCGAGGCTGCAAATGACAAGCTTTTTGGAGGCGTGGACAGTGTTGGAGAATGGGTTAGGATTGGAACACGAGAATATCGGGTTTGCGGTGTGTTGGACACTTTTGACCCCACACCCACATACTACGATCCTGTGAATGGAATTAGCGGACCGCCCAGAGAATTCTTTGTTCCCTTCAATCATATTCTCGATCAGGATAATGGATTGCAAATTACTGGAAATACCGATGGTTGGGGAGACTTTAGCGGCTTTGACAGACGTGAAACAATTACACTTGCGGAATGGAACTGGATTCAGTACTGGGTAGAATTGGAGCCTGCTGCAGTTGTGGAATATCAGGATTTTATGAGTGGTTATGTAAATGAGCTGAAGAAGAGCGGTCGTCATCCTCGACCCGAGAATAATCGAGTGACGCCTGTTATGGATTGGGTGGCGGATCGTTTAGGCATGGTAAGTAATGTTACTGCAAGTGTTTCAGTTATTTCATATCTTTTCCTGCTTGTATGCGCCGTGAATTTGATGGGACTGTTGCTGGGCAAGTTTTTGGCTCGATCATCGCGGATTGGCGTTCATAGAGCTCTAGGCGCTTCTCGATCTTCCATTTTCCTTCAACATATTCTTGAATGTGAGATGGTGGGTGTTTTAGGCGGTGTTTTTGGATTATTGCTGACCATACCGGTATTAAAGGGGATCAGGTCTATGTTGCCCTCTATTCCCAACGCGTTGGATCCATCGGTATTCCAATTGGATGGTCAAATGGTGGCCCTCTCTGTATTCCTGGCCCTTGGGGCAGGGTTGATCTCTGGATTGTATCCGGCCTGGCGGGCATGTCGCATCTCGCCAGCTATTCAACTGAAATTGCAATAAGGAGGCAATCATGGAAATTGGACCTGTTTTTCGAGCGATGATGAGGAATAAGATCGGTGTTGGCCTTCTAATTGTAGAGATTGCCGTCACGTTAACCATTGTGTTGAATAGTCTGGTGTTGATTATTGGAAATAAGGAGCGTTTGGCCATTCCCACTGGCATGGATGTTGAGAACATGATGACGGTAAGGATTAATTCATTTGGGGAGAAATTTGATGATTATCAGTATTTTGACCAGGTGATCAAAGATGACATGGCCTTTATTAGAGCACAACCTGGTGTAATCTCTGCTACGCCCATATCCATTGAACCTTTGATCGGCGGCGGTAGTTCTACCCATAGTATGGTTGAAGGGGCGGACGAGTCTTCTGCAGTTTTATCGCCCTATTACATTGTCGATGAACATTTTCTGGACGCCATGGGGTTAGAACTGTCATCGGGTAGAGCATTCACAAAAGATGATATTCCTCCCCTACGAGATCCCAATGCGCCGCAGCCGGAGAACATGCCTCCTACCAACGTAATCATTACCCAGGATCTGGCGGAGGCCTTCTTTCCGGACAGCGACGCACTTGGGAAGCGGATCACCTCAAAAGATGGTACGCGAGTAAATGTCATCGTCGGCATTGTGAAATACATGTACACTCCTTATGACAATGGGGCCAGCGGGATGGAAACTCGCATCTTATTCTTTCCTGGAAATCGGGGAAATGCTGCTTCATCTCGCTATCTGGTCAGGGCTGAACCAGGCGCTTTAAGCGGCCTGCTGACTTCTATGGAGAGCCAATTGACGAGATTGAAAGAGGGTCGTCTCGTGAATGCCATCTCACTTGTGGAGATTAAAAATCGGGGCAGTTCCTTTAATATTCTCATTATCAAAATCCTCTCCTGGCTCACCTTCCTGCTTTTTCTGGTTACTGCTCTGGGTATATATGGTATGACCAGCTTTTCAGTGTCGGCTCGGACCAGGCAAATTGGAACGCGTCGTGCTCTGGGAGCCAGAAAATTTGAAATTGTGAGATATTTCATGGTGGAGATTAGCGCCATCAGTTTCCTGGGTCTTTCTTTTGGTCTAGGTCTTGGTTACGGTTTGAATCGGTTGCTTCTCAGCAACATGAATTCGGTTCGTCCCCTGGACGCCACCATTCTTTTGATTGGAGTAATCTCGATGTGGTTGATTGGTTTGATTTCCGCTGCAATTCCTGCTATCAAGGGCGCCCGGATTTCACCAGTTATCGCCACCCGTTCCGTTTAGTCCATCCTCAACTTTAATCTCCAGCGAAAAATCCACCGGATTCTGGCAATAGGCTTCGGTGGATTTTCTCGTTTCTACTGTTGCAGCACAAGGTGATAAAAGATAGTATAACGAACGTGAGGATCATCATGCTACCTGTGTTAATCATAGATGACAACGACGCTATTTGCACTGCTTTACAGGTGCTATTCGACATTCACGATATTGAGTGTATGACAGCTTCGTCCCCAGATGAAGGCGTTGCTCTGGCTGGGCAAACACGGTTTGGCGCGATTATTCAAGATATGAATTTCACGGAGGACAGTACATCAGGAGATGAAGGCGTTGTTCTATTCCGTCGTCTCAGATCGATAGATCCAACGGTTCCCATTTTTCTCATTACTGCTTGGACTTCTTTGGAAACCGCTATCATGTTGGTGAAGGAAGGGGCCCACGATTATTTAAGCAAGCCCTGGGATGACGCAAGACTTGTTGAGGATATCAAGAGTCTGCTAGCTTCTCAAACCAGGAGGGGTGGGGAGGGGCTTGTCCCAGAGCCTCATATGGCGGGAATGATATTCGCCGATCCGGCTATGGAACGTGTGGTGAATGCAGCGCTGCAGGTCGCCCAGGCCGATGTTCCTGTCCTAATAACAGGACCTAATGGATCCGGAAAAGAGATGTTAGCCCACCTCGTTCAAGCCAATTCCTCTCGGTCCCAGGGACCATTTGTTAAGGTGAACGCAGGAGGGCTTCCCAACGAACTTCTTGAGAGCGAGCTGTTTGGCGCAGAGCCTGGAGCATTTACCGGCGCTCGGAAACTGCGAATAGGTCGCTTTGAAGAAGCTCATGGGGGAGCCTTGTTTCTGGATGAAATAGGCAATCTTTCTCACGACGGTCAAATGAAGTTGTTGCGGGTTCTGCAAAGCGGTGAGTTTTCCCGGTTGGGCAGCAACAAGGTAATTAAAACAGATGTACGGGTGATTAGCGCGACAAATGCCGATTTGCAGGAAGCCATTAAGGCTGGCCTTTTTCGACAGGATTTATACTTCCGTTTGAACGTAGTAGAGTTAAGAGCACCTGCTCTCATTGATAGGCCGCTCGACATTCTTCCCCTGGCTCATCATTTTCTTACCACCTTGAAATGCCCTGCTCCAAAAACCTTGAGTTCCGCAGCGGAACAGGCTCTTATGGCATGGTC
>JBNKOV010000377.1:0-5672 GCA_050294955.1 Holophagae bacterium | reverse complement strand
GGCCATGGAACGCTTCTATCAACTTACCGGCAGACGTTACGCCCGAATTCAAACCTACAAAATGGAAGACGCGGATTATGTCCTTGTTGGACAGGGCAGCGTGGTTCCCTCGGCGGAAGCAGTCGCGGATTATCTGCGCAAGACCCGAAAGCTGAAAGTGGGCGTGGTGAACATGACCATGTTCCGCCCCTTCCCTGGCGAGCTGATTGGCGAGATCCTGAAAGGCAGAAAAGGGGTCGCCGTTCTTGAACGCATCGATCAGCCCCTTGCTGAAGATCTCCCCCTAATTCGGGAAATCAGAGCCGCTTTGGGCAAGTGCCTGGAAAATGGCGCAAACCGCAAACAAGCGCCCTATCCCGAATACCCCACGTATAAATCCCTGGATCAGGCTCCACCCTTATATTCCGGGTCATTCGGCATGGGCAGCCGGGATCTTCAGCCCGAAGGTCTCATTGCCGCCATAGAGAACATGCTCCCTGATGGCAAGCACAAAAAGCAGTTCTACTTGTCCATAGACTTCATTCGAGAAGCGGCTCGCACGCCCAAACAGGAGATCCATCAGCAAGACGTAACCGCCGCCTATCCCCATGTCAAGGACCTGGCTCTTCGCGGCAGCGAAAACCCCAATCTCATGCCGGAAGGCAGCATCACGGTTCGGTTCCACTCTGTAGGCGGCTGGGGCGCCATTACCACCGGCAAAAACCTGGCCATGACCCTGTTCGACCTGCTCGGCTACCATATCAAGGCCAATCCCAAATATGGCTCCGAGAAAAAAGGCCAACCCACCACCTATTACCTCTCCGCAGCGCCCGAACCCATCCGCATGAATTGCGAGTACTACTATGTGGACCTGGTCCTGTCTCCCGACCCCAAGGTCTTCAGCCACACCAACGCTCTGGCCGGATTACGGGAAGGCGGCATTTTCATTATCCAAAGTGATCGAACCTCGCCGGATCAGGTCTGGGCAGACATTCCCAAAGGCTTCCGCAAGATTATCGTAGAAAAGAACATCCGCATCTTCTATCTGGACGCCTTCAAAATAGCCCGGGAAGAGGCCTCCGATGCGGAATTGCAATTTCGCATGCAGGGCAACGCCTTTCAAGGCGCCTTCTTCGCAGCCTCGCCGGTTGCCGCCAACAAAGGTTTGGATGAGGAACACCTCATCGCCGCCATCAGAGCCCAACTGCAAGAAAAATTTGGCGGCAAAGGCGCCCGCGTGGTGGAAGACAACGTTCGCGTAGTGAAACGGGGCTATGACGAAATTGTTGAAATTAAAGAGAAACCCATCGATGTGGATCATGTGGATTCGGGCTATCAGGAACCGCCATTGCCGGTCATGCTGAAGCACCAACCCCAAAGCGAAGCCCCACTTTCCGATCCGCACCGATTCTGGGAGCAAACCGGTAATTTCTACATCAAGGGCATGGGCAACGACAATATTACCGATCCCTTTATTGGTTTGAGCGTTATCCCTGCTGTAACTGGGGTTTATCGCGACATGACCGGCATTCGCTACGAACACCCCGTTTGGGATCCGCAAAAATGCACCGCCTGCGGGAGCTGTTACACCATTTGCCCCGACACAGCCATTCCCGGCCTGGTAAACGAGTTCAGCCAGGTCCTGGAAACCACCCTGAAAAGGGTCAAAAATTCGGGCCATAAACCAGCGCTGCTGCAAGGCGCCATCCGCAAACTGGAAGGCAATTTACGGGCTAGGCTAAACGAAGGCGATATGAGCACGCCGGTTGACGCCTGTATGGCCGCCGCCATCGAAACCACCATCGAAGAAAGCTTCGAGGAAAGCCGAGACCAACTAACCACTGAATTCGAATGGTTTAACCAGGCAATGGGCGACTTTCAGCTCGCTGTTTCAAGACCCTATTTTGGTCTTAAAGAGAAGAAACAATCCGGAAGCGGCGGCCTGCTGAGCATTACCGTGAATCCCTATACCTGCAAGGGTTGCGCGGAATGTGTACAGGTCTGCAACGACGACGCCCTTCGCATGATTCCCCAGACCAACGATTCGGTTAAGAAACTGCGAAACGATTGGGACTACTGGCTAGACCTGCCCAACACGCCCAAGGACTACATCCGCATCGACAATTTGGACGAAGGCATTGGGGCCTTGGAAACCCTGCTCCTAGATAAGAACGCCTATCTATCTCTGGCCTCAGGAGACGGCGCCTGCCTGGGCTGCTCGGAAAAAACCGTGGTCCATCTCTTCACAGGAACCGTTGAAGCGCTCATGCAGCCACGGGTCGCCAAACATCTCGCCCATTTGGACGAGCTCATCGGCAAACTGGAAAAGCATATTCAAACCAAACTCATGGGCAATCTGAACGTAGGCGACCCCGAGGTGATGAACCGCATCGTAGACGACCTTGGCTCTGAAGACCTCACCCTTGCCGCCATTGCGAAAAAGATGGACAACCTCAATGGATCGAAACCTGTTGACCAGGGCTGGATGCGACGGGTCACCGGTCTGATTTCGAAGCTCAAAAACCTGAAATGGCAATACAGCAACGGGACCACGGGCCGCGGCAGATCCAAGATGGGCATTCTGAATGCGACGGGCTGCACCTCGGTCTGGGGCAGTACCTACCCCTTTAATCCCTATCCCTTCCCCTGGGCCAATCACCTCTTCCAGGACAGCGCATCTCTCGCCATGGGCGTGTTTGAAGGCCATATGTCCAAAATGGCCGACGGATTCAAGGCCATTCGCATGGCGGAACTGGAACTTGCTGGAGAATACAAGCCCCATGTTCACGACAGCTTCTTCACGTACTTTACCTGGGAGCATTTCAGCGATGAAGAATTCCTGCTCTGCCCGCCCGTGGTGGCCATAGGCGGCGACGGCGCCATGTACGACATTGGCTTCCAAAACCTTTCTAGAGCGCTCATGAGCGGCAAACCCATTAAAGCCTTGATCCTGGATACTCAGGTCTACTCTAATACAGGGGGACAGGCCTGTACGTCGGGTTTCCCCGGTCAGGTCTCTGATATGGCCCAATTCGGCAAGGTGGCCCAGGGCAAGATGGAGATTCGCAAGGAGATGAGCTTCATCGCCATGGCCCACCGAACCGCCTATGTCATGCAAAGCGTCACTGCTGCGCCAAACCACATGATCGAAGGCTTTATTCAGGGCCTCAATGCGAAACGGCCCGCGGTTTTCAATATTTTCACGTCCTGCCAACCCGAACACGGAATTGGTGACGATATGGGCGCGGAACAAGCGAAACTGGCGATGGAGTCCAGAGCCTATCCGCTGATGCGCTACAACCCGGACAAGGGCGGCTCTATTGCGGAATGTCTGGATTTGGACGGCAACCCCGCCCCCAACGCTTCCTGGCCAACCTATACTTTGGAATATGTGGACGGCGGCCTGCAGAAGAAGATGGACGTGGCCATGACCTTCGCCGATTTTGCCATTACCGAGGGTCGGTTCAGGAAACATTTCCGCAAAGCGCCACGGGACGCCTGGAACTCAAATATGGTTCCTCTCGCTCAATTCCTTGAAATGAATGGAGATGATCGCGAAGGCAAGTTCCCCTTCATCTGGACGGTGGACAAAAACAAACATCTCGGCCGCGCCATGGTGGCCAGCCGAATCGTGGAAGCCTGCGAAGAACGGCTCCACTTCTGGAATATGCTGCGTGAAATGGCCGGTTCGGATAAGGCCAACATGGAAGACAACCGAACCGATCTGGAACAGCAGATCCGCCGGGAAGTGGTTGGCAAAATTACCGCCGGTCTCATGGAATTAGCAGGTGGCAGCGCTTCAGATTCGGTTGCCATTCCCGCTCCATCCACGGAACCAGAAGCGGAATCAACATCACAAGACGCGGGGGCTTCCATGGCACCCTGGCTTGAAACGGATGAATGCACTTCTTGCGACGAATGCATGAAAATCAACCCTGAAATCTTCACTTACAACGAAAGCAAAAAAGCTTATATCAAGAATGCGAACGGCGGACCCTATCAGGATCTGGTTAAAGCCGCCGAGAAATGCACCGCCCAGGTCATCCATCCCGGACTGCCCGCAAACCCGTCCGATCCCGAAATGGCGAAGTGGGTTAAGCGAGCTGAAAAGTACAACTAATGGGACGCCAAACATGTTAAACGCAAACACCTTCCACCACGGCATTCATCCCCCGGAACAAAAGCTGACGGCGGCGGACCCCATCCGTCGCCTGGGTTTTGCTCCCACATTGGTCATTCCCCTGGCGCAACATATTGGCGCGCCAGCCAGACCGATTGTGCGAGAGGGTGAGGAAGTGATCCGTGGTCAGGTCATTGCCGAACCGGGCGGTTTTGTGTCTGTCCCCTATCACGCTCCGGTAAGCGGGTTCATCAAACGCATTGGCCCAACTCCCAGCTCTTCGGGCATGATGACTCAGGGCATCTATCTGGAAGCGCACCCCTCATCGGGTCAAACCCACCAGGCTCACAAGGGTCTTTCCGTGGATTCTGCTACGCCTGAACAGATTGCAGACGCGGTTTTGGAGTGCGGCATGACAGGTTTGGGCGGCGCTGGTTTTCCCACCCACGTGAAGTACCGCCTGCCCAAAGGGAAAACCGCCGATACCTTTATTGTAAACGGCGCGGAATGCGAACCCTATCTCACGGCAGATCACCGCATTCTGCTCGAAAAAGGCGACTGTATTGTTGAGGGCGTCCGGTTCGCCCTGAAGGCCACCGGGGCGCAGCGGGCCATTATCGGCATTGAAGCCAATAAAATGGACGCCGTGCATGCCTTGAACCAACTGATTCCGGCCCACCTGCCCATTTCCGTTCAAGCCGTTAAGGTGAAGTATCCCCAAGGCGCAGAAAAAATGTTGATCCAAGCCTTAACGGGAAGAAAGGTTCCACCGGGCAAGTTGCCGATCGATATTGGGGTTGTTGTCTCCAATGCCGCTACGGTCAGTGAACTGGGCTATCTCCTGCCCCGTGGTCTGGGTCTCATTGAACGGGTGATTACGGTCAGCGGCCCAGGGGTGAAGAAGAAGGGCAACTACCTGATTCCTATTGGCACGCCTCTGCGGTACGTTCTGGAACAGGCTGGTCTTACAGACGACGCAGGGGCGGTCTTGTTGGGCGGTCCCATGATGGGTCAAACTGCTGCTCATATGGATCTCCCGGTTACCAAGGGAACTTCCGGCATTGTGGTTCTGGGTTCCACCCAACCCGCGCCCCAGATTATGCCCTGTATCCGTTGCGGTTATTGCGTGGAGGCCTGTCCCATGTTCCTAAATCCGTCCAGGCTGGGCAGGTTGGCTGTAAAGCGTCAATACGAACCCATGGCGGACGATTTTCATCTCATGGACTGTTTCGAATGCGGTTCATGCTCTTTTGTTTGTCCCTCTCATATCCCACTGGTTCAGCATTTCCGAGTCGCTAAAAACATCCTGCGGGAGAAGAAGGCCCGACCATGAACAAACCACCGATCCTTCAGATTAAGACATCCCCCCATATAACCCTGGGCGCCGATACGCCAGCCATTATGAGAAATGTGGTTTTCGCCCTGTTGCCCGCCACGGTTTTTGGCGTGTATGTCTATTATATAATTCATCAAGTTTTTGCCAATTTCGTTCAAGCAAATTAGAAATACTATAGTCTATTCTACCTTTATATCCGTATAAATAGTCAATTAATTCGCTGACCGATGAACTTAC
>JBNKOV010000376.1:0-5673 GCA_050294955.1 Holophagae bacterium | reverse complement strand
GATGCTGGCCAGGGCATTGGCAGGGAAGTCCAAGAAGGGGTGCCCTTTCTTCAAGCGCCTCAGGCAGTTCTTATGCAGACCTTGGCTACCGGCATCTTCCAGGGTGATATCAAGTGGTTGTACATCGGCATCGGCATGGGGTTGGCTGTTGTCTTGATTATTCTGGACCGCATCCAGGAGAAACGGGGCTCTTCGTTCCGGTTCCCTGTCCTGGCTGTGGCGGTTGGAGTTTATCTGCCATTGGGTCTTTCGGTTCCTATTTTCATCGGTGGAATCCTGGCCCATATCATTGCCCGTCGGTCTCGGAAGGAGTCTGAAAAAGTACGACAAACTCGTGAAAATACGGGGCTTCTTTTGGCGTCAGGCTTGATCACAGGCGAGGCGTTGATGGGGGTAGCCATTGCTTTCGCTACCGCCTTTCCAAGCCTTATGCCTGGCGCTTTGGGTATTGGGGCGCTGGTTCTGGTTTGTGGTTACCTCTTTAGCAGAACTATCAAGGCCGCCTGATCGTAGACCGGATCTCGTTTTTTTGGAAAAAGGGGGTCCGGTCAACTCTGGCCCGGTATGGACAATGTTAGGAGTCTTTCGATCCAGGACGCCTTGCCAGATTTGAGGAAAGTCGTCATTTCAAAGGGCATGTAATTCACAGATAGAACCCGCTTCCCAGAACCGCTCTCTACCAACCATAAATCCAAACCGTTGGTTTTCACAAATCCTTCTTTAACCTTATGTCTTTGATGTTCCATGATCACAAAACAATCGATGCGGCATTCTCGATGTACGAATCCTGTAGCCGAATCTTCCTCATCCATGCCTATCGCGGCTAATAGCGCCTTTGCTTTAGCTATAATACGGTTTACCAACTCTAATTGTTCGTCTTCAGTCAGCAGCATCTTCACCAGCCAGGGTTAGGGAATTTGACACGTTTTTACGAGCCGTTTCATTACAAGCATATCATTATTTTAATACTTTTTGCTAAGATGAGGACGTAGATGGGTCCACAACCTGATTTGGGAGTCGCCAAAAAAATAATTGAATCTTATAAATCATTAGAATACAGGGAATAAATATGAATCATAGCACTGTTATCCTAGTTACCTTGATCATCTACAAGATCGTATTGATCGCAATCGGCATTGCGGCAAGCGGGAGAAACAAAAACGAGACCGACTACTATCTGGGCGGTCGGGCCATGGGTCCATGGGTTGCATCACTAAGCGCGTCCGCAAGCTCCTCTTCTGCCTGGACTTTACTTGGCGTGAGCGGCGCAGCCTACGCATGGGGTCTCTCCGCCATTTGGATCTTCCCAGCCTGTTTAAGCGGGTTCCTCATTAACTGGTTCCTTCTTGCGCCGGGCCTCAGGCGGTTGAGTTTAAAGTTGGACGCAGTAACGGTGACTGACATTCTCGTTTCCGGGAAAAGCGACCTCTGGCGCAGCCGCATAGCGGGATTGGCGTCATTTATCATATTATTTTCCATCCTGTTCTATGTGGCCTCTCAATTCCAGGGCTCAGGGAAAACCTTCCAGGGCTCCTTTAGTCTCACATCGACCCAGAGTATATTACTGGGAAGCGCCATTATCATGTTCTACACCATGCTGGGTGGGTTCTGGGCGGTAAGCATAACCGATTCCCTGCAAGGTATGGTCATGGCGGTCACAGCCCTGTTATTGCCCATAGGCGCATTTGTGGCGGTGGGCGGATCAAGCGAATTCGTTCAGGGTCTACAAGGCGTGGAGGGAGAGGGATTTTCATCTTTATTCCAGGACATGACATGGCCGGCGGCTTTCGGCTTCATTTTCGGCCTTATGGGCATTGGCCTGGGGTATCCCGGTCAACCCCATGTGGTAAACCGATTCATGGCCTTAAAAGACGAGGCGTCTGTCTTGTCGGGAAGACGAATTGCCATTATTTGGGCAATAATCGTCTACAGCGGCATGATCATTCTCGGTCTTTGCGGCAGAATACTTTATCCAGATCTCGCCGACGCCGAAATGGTGTTTCTTGCCGTGGCCAATGAGCATTTTCATCCTGTGCTTGCTGGTGTTATGATCGCTGGCGTCCTGTCTGCCACTATGTCCACAGCGGACAGCCAACTTTTGGTGGCTGCATCCGCGATCACGCGAGATTTGCCGTGGTTCAGCACGGACAATCCAGTGCGGTTTTCTCGCATGATCGTGGTATTCCTCAGTTTGGGCGCAGTTCTGGTCGCGTTGTTTGGCAATAACGAAATTTTCTCCAAAGTGCTTTTTGCCTGGACCGCCATTGGCTCCGCCTTTGGGCCTCTGCTTCTGACCACGGTTTTTAAAGGCCCTGTTCGGGGAAAATCCGTTGTAATTGCCATGGCCCTTGGCTTCGGTCTCAGTGTTCTGGCATATTCATTTCCCGCTACAAAGGGCACTTACTGGGAACGAGTGGCGCCTTTCATTGTCTCATTCATCATTGCATGGTTGGGGGCGGACCGCAGGGAAAGTCTTGATTCGTCTGATTAATTTAAGGAGTTGAAATAATGACTGTTTCTTGGACAACCCTGTTAATCTGGTCCGCCATTATCACTGGCGGTCTCATTCTCCTTAGCGCTGTTTGGAATCTGCTCAAACGGTTTCTCAAGATCTGGTTTGTCGTGCTCATACTCCTGCTGGGTCTGAAGCTGGCCTTTGATCAGGGATGGATTTAGCCCAGTTTCCAGGACCATTGTCCAACTTGTGGTTCAAAATAGCGTATAGTATTGATACACAACTTGTCGGAACCAGGTTTTTATCCGGCTGTTTCACCTGAGAGGTCCTTTTTGAATTTAACCAAAACCAGTTTTCCCGCTGATTGGAATGTGCGGGGTTATCTCGCGCAGCACAAGGAGCGTGTGGAGACGCGTCTTGCCCAATTGCCTCTTAGCCCTGGAAAGAAAACCAAGGCGCGGGAAGCTATGGTATACGCTCTCCAGACACCGGGGAAACGGTTTAGGCCTCTTCTCACCATCGCTTGCGCCGACATCTATCGCAAGGGCCAAATGGATCTTGTTTTGGATTGCGCTGTCGCCATCGAGTGCATCCACACCTCCAGCCTGCTTTTTGACGATCTTCCAAGCATGGACGATGCGAAAATGAGACGAGGTCGGGCAACCACCCACACTATTTATGGCGAAGAACAGGCCATACTCGCCGGAATGTCCCTCATTGGAGAGGCCAACCTGCTGCTCTCTCAACAATTCAAAGATCGAAAATCAAATATGCAGAAAAAGCTGGAATGTGTTCGGGTCCTTAACGCCAGCTATGCTATTGAAGGTCTGTCCGGCGGTCAGAGTGATGATCTTTTGAACAAATCCTCACTGACATTTGAAGAGCTTGAGTATATTCACGCTAAAAAAACCGGAGCTCTTTTTGTGGCCTGCGTGGAAATGGCCGCGATTTTGTGTGACGCCACGGCTTCAGAGCGAAGGTGGCTGGCGTCTTATGCTCGCAATCTGGGTTTGGCCTTTCAAATTCAAGACGATCTCCTTGATCTTCTAGACAGCTCAGAAACGGGTAAAGACCAGGGCAAGGATGCGGATAAAACCACTTTTGTTTCTATTTTTGGCGAGGAGGAGTGCAAGCGTATCTACAACCGGTTAATAGAAGTCGCGCTAGAGAATTTATCGCCTTTCGGAGCGGGCGCTAGTCATTTGGTGGAATTGACACGCATTATTCAAAAGCGAAAGTTTTAATTTTCATGGTTACTGACGTAGAATAAGGAGGAGCTTATGACAGGTGATTGGAAAACGATTAAAACCTACACAACTCAGGTGGAGGCCTCTCTCGCTCAATCTGTTTTGGAGCAGCACGGGATTTTTTCAATGTTGCAGGACCACCACATGGGTGTGATGCATAGTCCGGGAATTGGGGGCGTGAAGCTTTTGACGCCTCCGGGCGATATAGAACGTGCTTTGACCATTTTGGCGGATAATCCAGGCGACTAGGCGCCGTTTTTCTGCCCGATATCCCCCGGAACCGGCTTTTTGACTTAAATATTTGGAAAATTGCACAATATTCTCATGGCAAACTTTGTAATTGCGTTTAGAATGGGAGCATCAAAGGTTCCAAGCGTTTCTTTATTGGAGTCCGGGTGTAGCCGGACGCCTTTAAACAAGCGCAGGAAAAGCGGAATGATTCGGTTTGAGGAGAGATAATGAACGAGAGAGCGGCGGTGGCGGTTTCGCTTTCTTTGATTTGTGCGTTAATGGGTTGTGCGCTCCTGATAAAAAATAAGCCAGGGGAGCCTGCGTCTGTCCGCTTTCCAGGCTCTTTGAATGCGTTGGAGTTGTGGCAGGAAGAACGCACCTATCCTCATGACCGTTTTCCTGAACAGGGAATGACCCAGGGCCTACGTCGCATGAAGGCCCCGGAAATGGGTCGTAGATTCAAGAACGCCCAGCCTTGGCGTTCCATTGGTCCGCGTAACAGGTCAGGCCGGACACTAGCTCTGGCGGTGGATCCGGGCGATCCAGATCTGGTTTATGCCGGATCCGCCAGCGGCGGCCTTTGGCGCACTAGAACCGGCGGAAAGGGCGGCGATTGGGAGCGGGTAGATACTGGCTTCCCGGTTCTGGGCGTGAGCGCAATCGCCATCAATCCTTCAAACCCGAACCAGATTTTTATTGGAACTGGAGAGGTTTACGGATATCAGAACGCTTCACCCGGCGTGGGGGGTCGAACCACGCGGGGCAGTTATGGATTCGGTGTGCTTCGTAGCGACGATAAAGGCGTAACCTGGTCCTTGAGCTTGGACTGGCAGCTTCATCAGGAACGGGGCGTTCAAGACCTGAAAATCGATCCCCAACAGGTCAACATCATCTGGGCGGCTACCACTGAAGGTGTTTATAAATCGGTGGATTCCGGAGCGTCATGGACTCGGTCGTTGGATGTAGTCATGGCCACCAGTCTGGAGATAATGACTGGCGATGGTCAGACGGTTCTGGCGGCCTGCGGCGGTTTCGCGAGCCCGGGCCATGGAGTGTATCGAACTGTGGATGGAGGCGCTTCCTGGGAGAAATTGGTTGTTGGTTTGCCTCCTGTGTTTAAGGGCAAGGCTATTCTGGGGCGCGCGCCATCGCAAATCGGGCGGGTATACATTAGCATTGGCGATTCTTTTTCCACCAACGACCCCGAAAGCAGATCTTGGCTATTAATGTCTACTGACTTTGGAAGTACTTGGGAAACAAGGAATAATACAGATTTTGCCTCCTATCAGGGCTGGTACTCTCATTATGTTAGGGTGGATCCCGCCAACGCCAACCGTATTTTTGTCGGCGGTGTGAGATTGTACAGCTCTTTTGATGGGGGACGCGGCCTTTTGGAGGGCATAGGCTTTGATCACCATGCTATGGCTCACGCTCCTTCCAATCCCAATATCATCTATATCGGGTACGATCAGGGCATCTCCAGGTCAGAAAATAGGGGTTTTACCTGGGAATCTGTGAATCAGGAATACCAAACCACCCAGTTCTACAACGGAATGGCCCATTCCAGCCAATCGGAATTGTTTGTCGGCGCCCCTCAGGACCACAGCGAAACCATGGCCTATACGGGTTCTAAAGATTGGGAGATGAGCGACTTGGGTCATGAAGCCAGTTATGTGGTGATCGATCCTTTTGATGACAACTTGAGGTATTACAGTGGACCTTCCTTTGGTCTTTTTGAAC
>JBNKOV010000375.1:0-5689 GCA_050294955.1 Holophagae bacterium | reverse complement strand
CCCTATGCGGGCGGATCGGCGCAGTCCTTCAAGGATTGGGCGACCTACCTTCCCGCACATATGCAATTGTGCGCCATACAACTGCCAGGCCGATCATCCAGATTTACAGAACCCCTGCTGACCTCCATCGACGCCATTGTGTCCGAGCTGTACCGCGAGATCAAACCCTTTTTGAACAAGCCCTTTTATTTTTACGGCCACTCCATGGGGGCCGCTGTGTCCTTTGAGTTGACCCGGCTCCTGCAAAAAGACGGCCTTGCGCCCCAGCGATTGTTCCCCTCGGGCAGAAACGCGCCCCATCGCCCCCATGAAAGAGAAGACATCCACAAGCTTCCGGAACCGGAATTTCGTGATAAACTGCGGGAAATGAATGGCACGCCCCCGGAGATTCTCGCCCATGAAGAGTTGATGGACCTCATGGCGCCTATCGTTCGCGCAGACTTTACCATTTCGGAAACCTACACCTACAAGCCGGGCGAGAAACTGACCTGCCCCATAACGGCGTTTGGCGGCGAAAAAGATCCAGACGTTCCTGCTGCGAACATAGAAGCCTGGCTGGAGCATACAGTGGCCGATGGATCATGGTACATGTTCCCGGGCGACCACTTTTTCTTAAACTCGGATCGGGACGCATTATTGAAGAAGATGTCGGAGTACCTGGGCAAAAACTGAAACCAAAACGCCGAAAAGGCGGGGTTGCGCAACTCGGTAGTTTGAATGATCACCATACTTTTCCCCACCTCGCCATTTTTCCCATAGGAAAAAAGATCCTTTTCAGCCGCATATCAGGCATTAGTCAGAAAAATTGGTGATTCAAGTCATCTTTTCTGATCAAAGATGCGGCTTTGTGATTTTCTTATTTTCCAAAATCAGGTATGATTTGCACGTGTACGGTTTAGCTAGCGGATGAATCGGAAGGAACACGTTCATGAGCACCCAAGTACTGCGCGGTAAGATAGAGGCTTTGGCTCTGGTGGATGTTCTGGCTTATTTGGGCAGAAATCACGAGTCGGGTATTCTCAGCGTTGAAAAAGATGACATCAAAAAATCGATTGTAATCAACGAAGGGCATATTATTTTCGCTCGCAGCAATCGCATGGAAGATCGTCTGGGCGACATGCTCCTCGCTCAGGGCGTCATATCTCAGGAACAATACGATCAGGGCGCTCAGCTTATATATGAAAAAGGCATACGACACGGTCGCGCCTTAATTGAAATTGGCGCAATTTCGCCCAAGGTTTTGTGGCACACCATCCGCGATCAGATTCAAACCATCGCCTGCTCCATCATCCCCTGGGAATCCGGTCATTTCGAGTTCAGGCAACAGAAGATTAAGCAAAGAGAGTCCATTACGCTCAAATTGAAAATCCTGGATCTGGTTTTGGACGTGGTAAGGAACCTTGAACGACGGGAGTTGTTCAAAACCCGCTTCCCAGACATGCGCGAAGTTTTCGATTTGGAAGACACCGCCAAAGACATGGACCGTCACCTGGAGCCCCACGAACTGCATCTGCTTCATTTTATCGACGGGAAAAGTACGGTTGTCCAAATTTGCGAACACAGCGATTATGGGGAGACAGAGAGCCTGAGAGTAATGTACCTGCTTCGGCTGCTGGGACGCATCGTATCTTCAAATACGCCCGTAGAAGAAGTGGCGGCTCACCCTCTGATTACCAACTTCAATAAAATCTTCCGAGTACTGCACCACTACCTGGCCGAACGGGTCGGATCGGTGGGAACCAACTTGCTCAAAAAATACTACAAAGACGCTCAGACAACGCACCCTGTAATTTTCGACGGGGTCAACATTCTGGCAGACGGTCAATTGAATCCAGCCCAATTACAACGCAACCTGGGAAAATTGAAGGAAGAGGAGTTGGAAATGCTTCTGGACGACGCCATGAACGAATACCTGAACATGGGCATTCTTGCCGTCAAAAAGGTGTTGGGCGCCGAGCATGAGGCCATTGTGGTTCAAGAGATCGGGGGTTTGGGTTAGGCCGTTGTCACGGCGGAATTTACAGCTTCGCATGAAGCAGTGGACGGTGTTTCTTTTATTGATATGGTTACTGCATCTTTTAACCCGAAACGGGTAGTCGCCCTGGTTGGCCCCACCAGCTCCGGAAAATCCGGTTTGGCGTTGAAATTGTGTCGCAAATTCCCCTTTGAAATCATCTGCATGGACTCCATGCAGGTATATAAGGAATTACAGGTAGGCACGTCCCGGCCCTGTGAGGCGGAAACCAGCGAAGCGCCCCACCATCTTTACGGCGCCTATTCCATTCGAAAACCGCTTACCACCGTTGGTTATGTGGAAGCGGCTTCCCAGATCATGAAAGATATACAAAAGCGCGGCAAGGTCCCCCTGCTGGTGGGAGGAACCGGGCTGTATATGAGAGCCTTGTTTGAAGGGCTCGACAAACTGCCGTCTACGCCTGCTGGCTTGCGTAAACGGCTGAATAAAAGCGCGGCGCGACGGGGAGCCCATTGGTTGTACCGAATGTTGCAACGACTGGATTCCAAAGGAGCGGCGCATCTCCACGTTAACGACACCCAGCGGGTTCAACGCTTCCTTGAGGTGCGTATCCTCACCGGAAAGAGCATGTTGGACGCCTGGTCCAAATCCAGAGAAGAAACAACTCCACCCGTAGCAATCGGTTTACAAGTTGAACGGCCTGTGCTCAATGGCTTGATTGAGAACAGTGTGAACCGCATGCTGCGCGGCGGGTGGATTGAGGAAACCAAAGCACTGAAAGACAACCAACTGATGCAATACGTATTTGACAGCGGACCGCTGGGCTACCGCCAGGTTCATGAGTATTTGGCAAATGAGCTGACTTATGAGAAGATGGAAGGAAGCATTGTGGTGGCCACTCGGCGTTACGCCAAACGTCAAATGACGTGGTTTCGGAAGGTATCTTACATACAATGGTTCCCTTTTGACCCCAATTCGGGCTACAATGTAAAAGATATTATGATCTTTTTGGGAGACCGACTTGGGTAGGCATTTCGTTCGTCCTATATGAATTATAGATTCGTTCTTTAAGGAGTCCCCTGATGACTGAAAAAGGTTCAATGAATATACAAGATGAATTCTTGAACAACGCTCGTAAGGACCGTACCATTCTCGCCGTCTTTTTCACCAACGGGAAAAAGATCATCGGCAAAATCAAGAACTTTGACCGTTTTACCATACTGCTGGAATTGGCGAATAAGCAGGAGCAACTGGTGTTTAAACACGCCATCTCTTCTATGACGCCTGCGAAGTACATGAAACAACGGCAACACTTTTCTCTTGATTAGCGATTGCCTGAAGGGGGGAACAATGGATCGACAGGTATTGGAAAAAGTGCCGCTTTTCTCAGGTTTGAGCGATGCATCGCTTGCTCATCTACACCAGGCGACTGTACGGAAGCGCTATGAGAAAGACACTGTGCTGGTTGAAGAAAATGACATGGGCGAGACCCTTTACATGATCATCACCGGCAGGGTTAAGGTTACCAATATCGGTCCCGACGGCAAAGAGGTCATCCTCTCTGTCTTGGGTCCCGGCGAATTTTTTGGTGAAATGTCTCTGCTGGATCGCGAGCCGCGATCGGCCAACGTTGTCACCATGGTCAAAACCGAAATGATGTTGCTTCGTCGCCAGGAGTTTCTAAACCTCCTGGAGGGCAATAAAGAGATTCTCTCGAAACTCTTGTCCACCATTTCGGGGCGCCTTCGCCATGCCAACCAGCAGATTCGGAGCCTGGCCCTTCTGGACGTGCTAGGCCGTATTGCTCGTCTTCTCCTCGATTGTTCCAGAAAGGACGGCAAGAAACTGCTCAACGGCTCCATTGTCTTTCGGCGTCCCACCCATCAGGAAATTGCCAGCATGGTGGGTACGTCCCGCGAGACCGTGTCCCGAATGATAGGCGATCTCAGTCGCGACGGGTACATCAAAATTTCAGGAAAGGATATTATCATCCAAGAAAAGTTGGAGAACGCCTTCCCTGTTGGATAACCCCACAAACAACACCCCCCATAGAGTTGTTAAATGTTGTAAAAACCTGCAAAATATCAGCCGTTTAGCCTGGTTTTCACACTGTTTACCGTATGATAATAAAGGCGGGTCGCCAATTTCCCATTGGCGGCCCCCAACTATTTTTTCCCGTTGTTGCCCAGGGCGTTCGCCATTTTGGGGATTTCGGGTCTGGAGAAAAAAATCAATGAAGACTTCCGTTAAGTTCGGTTTCGCTTTAATGGCCCTTGCCATGATGGCCGCTCCCCTCGCCGCAGGTGAGAAATTCACTGTAGACGCCGGTCATTCCGCAGTATTGTTCCATGTCAAGCACATGGGCATTGGCATATCTTATGGCCGTTTCAACGAATTTGAAGGCTCCGTCGATTACGACAAGAATGCCTCAGCCATGAGCTTTGAATTAAGTGTTAAGGCCAGCAGCGTCGATACGGCTGCCGAGCGTCGGGACAAGCATCTTCGCAGCCCCGACTTCCTGAACGCCAATCAATTCGCCAACATCACCTTCAAATCGACCAAGGTCGAGCGAGCTGGCGATAACAAGCTGAAGGTTACCGGCGATTTCACCATGCTGGGAACCACCAAGCAAGTAACTTTCGATGTTGAAGAAACCGGCGCTGGCGAACATCCTCGCGGCGGCTTCCTTCGCGGTTACCACGCTGTCGGCGTGATCAAACGCAGCGAGTATGGCATGACCTACGGCCTGGACAACGGCGCTCTGGCTGACGAGATCACTCTCATCATCAGCTTGGAGACTGGCCACAAGTAAACAGCGAGCCTCTTCGGAGGCTCCTTTCTCTCATTCGGAGAACCAGATGTCCAGCAATTTTTTCTTGATGCCCATACTTAAATCCGCCGTCTTTCCCTTGCTGGCGGGCGTGATTTCGGCTCTTTTTTTAAACAAATTTTCCAAGAGCGAGGGACGAGACTGGCCAGCAGCCTTAAGCCTGCTCATTGGGTTCAGCACCGGTTTTTTCGCCATTTCCGGCTTCAACGGATTCCCTCCTGTCAATGTTACCGACTGGCTTCCCTACACAGGAATTTTTATCTTCCTTGCAATGCTGCCCTTTGCAAAACCAGCAATGGCGAGTATAGCTGGCTTTCTGGCTCTGGCCCCCATCGTCTGGGTCCATGTCCAACCACGGCTCCAAGCCTTATCCACAGGCAAATTCGCCTTATTGGCCGCTGGGGTTCTGATTGCGCTGGCTCTGGTTCTACTCGTTTGGAACAAAGCAGATAAGGAAGCCGACAAACCCGAAATTTTTCTTTTTATGGTTATGTCCGCAACCGCCATCAGCCTATGCTGCCTCTATGGGAGCGCCAAAACCGCGCAACTGGCGGGCGTACTGGCCTCGGCATCTGGCGGTATCTTCCTCATATCCTTCTTCAAACCAACCCTGAGATCGGGTCCAATAACCCGCGCGGTGTTTATTGCAATTTTTGGCGGACTGGTAACCCAGGCATGGATCTATGCTGAAATCAGCATGATCGCCATTGCCCTGACCCTCGTCACCGCCCTTCTGGTTTTACTGCTCCGCCTGCCGGGTTTCCCAAAAATGGCCGTCTGGAAACGATGGGCGCTGGTAATAGTCGCCTCTTCCCTGCCCATAATCCCAGCCATTATCTATCTCGCCAAAACAGCCGTTTCCGACGACTATTACGATTATTAAA
>JBNKOV010000374.1:0-5695 GCA_050294955.1 Holophagae bacterium | reverse complement strand
CCGAGGGCGTCTTTGCCCCGTGTCACCGATTGGAGTTGGTAGCTTTTTAGCTTCAGGGGAATATCCACGACCCGTTCGATGGCCCTGAAAAGAGCTTCAACAGGACCGGCGCCGCAAGCCGCCTCTTTGATGATTTGCCCAGATTCTGTGTTTTTCATAGTTACCGCAGCAGTGGAGAGGCCGGCGCTGCCCGTGCTGATCTGAGTAGAGAGAACGCGCCAGGGCTTGTCTTGATCGAAATAGGTTCCCTCAACCAGGGCTTCCAGATCTTCTTCGTAGAGTTCTTTCTTTTTGTCGGCCAGAATCTTGAACTGTTCAAAGGCCTTTTGAAGCCGTTCTTCGGTGAGATTGTAGCCATGATCATCGGCCCATTGACGGAAGGCGTGACGCCCGCTGTGCTTGCCCAAAACCAGCTCGTTGCACTTGATTCCCACATCTTCGGGTTTCATGATCTCGTAGGTCTCTTTGTTCATCATGACGCCATGCTGATGGATGCCCGCCTCGTGAGCGAACGCATTTTTTCCCACAATTGCTTTATTCCGCTGGACATGTAATCCAGTAGTACTGGCCACAAGATGGCTGGAAGGAAAAAGACGGGTCGTGTCTACCCCGGTGGACAATCCAAAATAATCATGGCGGGTTTTCAGGGCCATGACAAGCTCTTCCAGAGAGCAGTTTCCGGCTCTCTCGCCAATGCCGTTCACGGTGCATTCCACCTGACGAGCCCCGGCTTGGACCGCCGCCAGACTGTTGGCCACAGCCATGCCCAGGTCGTTGTGACAATGCACGCTGATGATGGCCTGATGGATGTTGGTCACATTGGCCTTCAGGTAGGTTATCAGATCGGAGAACTGTGCGGGCATGGCGTACCCAACCGTGTCGGGTATGTTTACGGTTGTGGCCCCTGCATCGATGGCGGCCTCGATCACTTCCCCAAGGAATTCGGGTTCGGTGCGGGCCGCGTCTTCTGCGGAGAACTCGATATTTGAGCAGAGACTCCGGGCGTAGGCAACGCCTTCCCGGGTCTTTCGGATGATTTCTTCTTTGGCCATTCGCAGCTTGAACTCGCGGTGAATGGCCGATGTTGCGAGGAACACATGGATCCTGGAACTGGCGGCCTCTTTTAGGGCTTCCCAGGCCCGGTCAATATCGTTTTTCTGACAACGGGCCAGACCGGCGATGGTCGGTCCTTCGATTTCGGCGGCTATTGCGCGAACCGCCTCAAAATCTCCGGGCGAAGCTATGGGAAAGCCAGCTTCTATGACATCCACCTTCAGGGCGGTTAGGGCTCGGGCCACCTGAAGTTTTTCATCCAGGTTCATGCTGGCGCCGGGCGACTGTTCGCCGTCTCTCAACGTTGTATCAAAAATAACGACCCTATTCGGGTCTGTAATATTGGGATCACCTGTGCTCATCTTCTTTCTCCTAAATAGTGGCTCCCGCCACAATAGATTCGGACGGAAAGTCTACCGTCGCAATACGTTCGCAGACTGCCGTGCCTGCCTGTTGGGTGTTGGATCTGCAGATTTCGGTTAAATCCGCTGTGAGCACGCCGGCCTCAACCGCTTCGGCTACGGCCTGCTCAATGGTTTTTGCTTCAGCTTCCAGGCCCAGTGAATGGCGCAGGAGCATGGCGGCGCTGAGAATGGCCGCGTAGGGGTTTGCCTGTCCGGTTCCCGCAATGTCCGGCGCGGATCCGTGGATGGGTTCATAAAGACCCGGTCCGCTATCGCCCAGGGACGCGGAGGGCAGCAATCCAAGCGAACCGGCCAACATGCTTGCTTCGTCGGTGAGAATGTCGCCGAACATGTTCTCGGTAACCATGACATCGAAATCCGAAGGACGGCGCAGCAGGTGCATGGCCGCGGCATCTACCAGAAGATGCTCTACTTCCAAATCGGCGAATTCCTCGGCGACAACCCGTGTGAAAACGGAGCGCCACAATCGAGAGGTTTCCAGTACATTGGCCTTATCCACGGAGGTTATTTTTCCCCGCCGGCTCCTGGACAGGTTGCAGGCAATGCGCGTGATACGCTCGATTTCCCCGGTCGAATATTCGCAGAGATCTGAGGCGTAATCTTCTCTGCGCTCTTTCTTCCCAAAGTAAATGCCGCCAGTGAGTTCGCGAACCACCATAAGGTCAACGCCTTCCAGAAGTTCGTTTTTCAGGGGCGAAGCTGTTCGCAGGGCGGGATGAATGGTCACGGGGCGAAGATTGGCGTAAACGCCGAGAGCTTTACGCAAGCCCAACAGGCCTTGTTCTGGCCGTACCTTTGCATTGGGATTGTCCCATTTGGGTCCGCCGATGGCGCCCAGCAGCACCGCATCTGCGGTTTTACAGGCTTCTAAAGTGTCGGCGGGAAGCGGGTTGCCGGTTGCGTCCATGGCGCATCCGCCAACCAGGGCCTCCCTGAAAGTGAAATCGTGGCCAAACTTCTGGGCCACGGCTTCCAGCGCTCGAACCGCCTGATCGGTTACCTCGGGACCAATGCCGTCTCCGGGTAGAATGGTGATGTTGGCCTTCATGCCCACGCCTCCTCATATGCTTGAATTTCTTTTTGTGATTGAAGAAGATACTCTAATTGATCCAACCCATTGAGCATGCAGTATCTGGCGAAGGGCTCCACCTCGAAGGTTCGACGCTCATCGCCGCAGGAGAGGGTGTTGGTTTCCAGATCAATATGGACTTCTTCACCGGTTTGCTCTAAGAGGATGCGGTGAAAATCCTCATCCACCACAATGGGCAACAGTCCGTTCTTCAATGCGTTGTTGCGGAAGATGTCGGCAATAGATGTACTGATCACGGCTCTGAAACCGAAGTCTGCGAGCGCCCAGGGCGCGTGTTCGCGAGAGGAGCCGCAACCAAAATTATCGCCAGCAACCAGCACCTTCGCTCCTTGAGCAGAAGGTTGGTTCAACGCAAAATCGGGTTTGGGATTGCCTTGCTTGTCGTAACGCCAATCGGCAAACGCGTGAGCGCCCAGGCCTTTCTTGTCGGTTACCTTCAGGAACCGGGCCGGAATGATTTGGTCTGTATCAATATTGGCCGTGGGAAGAGAGACTGTTTTGGATGTGAGTTGTTTAAACGGCTGCATGTTCAACCTCCTGGAGCGTTCTGGCGTCGGTAATCACGCCCGTAACCGCCGCCGCTGCGGCCGTAGCGGGACCGGCCAGGAACGTGCGTCCACCCGCACCCTGTCGCCCTTCAAAATTTCTGTTCGATGTGCTTACCGCCACTTCGCCGGGTTGAATCTGATCCCCGTTCATGGCAATGCACATGGAGCAACTGGGCTCGCGCCACTCCGCGCCCGCTTCCAGGAAGACGCGATCCAAGCCTTCCCGTTCGGCCTGTTCCTTAATGAATCGAGAGCCTGGAACAACCAGAGTTCGGACGCCTTCGGCAACTTTACGACCTTGCATGATTCCAGCCGCTTCTCTTAAATCGGAAAGTCTGGAATTGGTGCAACTGCCGATAAAAACCACGTCCACAGGTTTGCCCACAAGAGGCGCTCCTGGTTCAACTGCCATATAATTCAAAGCCTTGACCGAAGTGGGTTCCCCATGTGGGTCGGGCACCTGATCGGTGATGGCAATGGCCATGCCCGGGTTGGTGCCGTAGGTGATCATGGGCTTGATCTCGTTTGCATCTAGGAAGACTTCTGAATCGAACTCGGCGCCGTCATCGCTAACCAGAGTTTTCCAGTCGGCTACAGCCGCATCCCAGGCCTCGCCTTTTGGCGCGTGTTCTCTCCCCTTGAGGTATTCGAAGGTGATCTGGTCTGGGGCAATGAGACCGGCTCTCGCGCCGCCTTCGATGGACATGTTGCAAACCGTCATGCGCTCTTCCATGGAAAGGGCCTCAATAGCGGATCCCCGGTATTCAATCACGTGACCCGTGCCGCCATTGACGCCAATCCTGGCAATAACCGCCAGAATGAGGTCTTTTGCAGAAACGCCGGGCTGCAGAACGCCGGACACGTTAACGGCCAGGGTTTTGGCCTTGCGTTGAAGCAGGCATTGGGTGGCCATGACCTGGGCCACTTCGCTGGTGCCGATGCCAAAAGCCAATGCTCCAAAAGCGCCGTGGGTGGAGGTGTGACTGTCGCCGCAAACGATCGTTTTTCCCGGCCAGGTCAAGCCCAGCTCCGGTCCGATCACATGAACAATCCCCTGATTGGGGCCGCCCATGGCGTGAAGCGTGATGCCAAACTCTTCACAATTGGCCTCCAACTGACGCACCTGGGCTTCCGCCAGGGCGTCGATGAAGGGGTATTTGCCGTCCGGACCTGGGGGCAGGGAAGGGGTTGAATGATCCATTGTGGCGACCGTCTTGTCGGGACGCCGCACCTTGAGACCTCGGTCCCTCAGAACCTGAAAGGCCTGGGGTGATGTGACTTCGTGTATTAATTGCAGATCAATGTACATAACCGCAGGAAGCTCTTCGGTCTCCGGTTTCACCAGATGTCGCTCCCACAGTTTTTCATAAAGGGTCTTCGCCATGAATTAAACCTCCGCCATGGCCGACTTGGGTTGGACTACAGGCTCCAACCACCCGCCGAAATCAGTTGATTTACCGCTAACCAGATTAAAGAATTCTTTTTGGATGGCCGTGGCCACCGGCCCTCGTTTTCCAGAACCCACCGTAATGCCGTCTACACTGCGAATGGGCGTAATCTCTGCGGCTGTTCCGGTAAAGAACAGTTCATCGCAGACATAGAGGAATTCACGGGGCAGGACCTGTTCGCGAACCTCATAACCCAGACGCCTTGCAAGCTGCATTACCGAGTCTCGGGTAATGCCCATGAGAATGGCGTTCTCTATAGAAGGCGTGTAGATCACCCCGTCTCGCACCAGGAACAGGTTCTCACCGGGGCCTTCGCTGAGGTAGCCTCGGCTGTCCAGAGCAATGGCTTCCTTAAATCCGTTCCGTTTGGCTTCTTGGGACATGAGCGAAGAGGCCAGGTAATTGCCGCCTGCTTTGGCCATGGTGGGGAAGGTGTTGGGAGCGGGACGTTGCCAACTGCAAACCCCAACATCCACGCCGTTTTCCAATGCTTCTTCGCCCAGGTAAGCGCCCCATTCGAAGGCTGCCACCACGGCTTGCAGCGAGTTGGGCGCCGGTACGACGCCCAAGGAGTCGTATCCGTAGAAGATGATGGGCCTGATATAGGCGCTTTTCAGATCGTTGCAGGCCACCACTTCGTGACAGGCGCGGGTTAGCTCGGCTGGGGTGAAGGGGGTTTCCATTCGATGGATCCGAGCCGAGTCGAACATGCGCTTTATGTGGTCTTCAAGGCGAAAGAACGCCGGGCCGTCTGGGGTTGCATAGGCGCGCACGCCTTCGAAAATGCTGGACCCATAATGTATGGCGTGGGTCAATACATGGACCGTGGCCTCTTCCCAGGGAATCAGCTTTCCCTGACTCCAAATGTACTTTGACGGTTTTATAGCCATCCTTTTCTCCTATTTCCACTTATTGCTTTTGAGCAATGATCGGGAATCTTAACCGAAACTGACCTTTGTCATTTCGCCATAGACCTCCAAAGCCTCCACATCCAGGAGTTTTTGGAGGTGTCGCGTGAGGTGATTGTTTTTAGACTTGCTGCCCACCTTCAAAGTGACGTCCATCCGGGCGCCGTCAGGGGAGGGATTGGCCATGAGTTTCAGAACCTGATAACCGCGATAGCGGACCACG
>JBNKOV010000373.1:0-5715 GCA_050294955.1 Holophagae bacterium | reverse complement strand
CTATGAAATTGTTGCCAATGAATTTGAAGGCTTCCTTGCAGACTTGAAGAAACTGGTGACCCAGGATCTGAAAAAACTGGAAGACGAACTGGAAGCCGCCAAAGCGCCTTACACGCCTGGCCGTTTTCCTGAATGGTCTAAACAATAACCCATATTCAAATGAACTCATGAGAACGGGCCGCAAGGCCCGTTTTTTTTTGCCTGCAAAGATCAAATGGGGTTTGGCGCCCTACTTGCTTAATAGTTTCATACCTCGCTACCCCTTAGGGGCGGCGAACATGGTACACCAAAGACATAGGGCGTCCCCCCGCCCACTCTACACCAACGCCGTGATAAGTCGGGGTTGGCAGGTCAAATCTCCCCCTCACGACTCACAGCGCCTGCCAACTTCGACCTATCGCGGCGTTTGGCGTTTTTGGGGCAAACATGGAGCAATACTTTGTCTTTCAGCCAGTTGCTAAGGCAGCGCAAAGGCCTGGGACATAGAAGGCTCTCTAAATAGATTGAATATGAAGTTGGCCCCAGCCAGCAACGCGCCGTTGGCGGAAGTCGCTTTGATAGCGGCGTGCTGGGGAATCTTCATATCGGGAAACAGCTCCGAAGCCAATATGGCGAGCGGCTGGTTGCCTGCAAGAATGACCTGGGACTCGGCCAGAACCACGCCAGTTTCTGCGAATAGTTCCATTTTTACAACAGTCTCGTCCTCAGAAGTGGACGGGGCCGCGACAACAACGGCTGCATTTTCATTTCCAGGCACATAGCCGAAAAGTAATTTGCTGGTGAGCCTCCCAATCTCTGATGCGGCGGTCTGGGATGGCGAGCGTCCCGAAGCTGAGGTCTTATTGAAGGTGAGAATAGAAGCGTAGATGTCGCCCTCGGCAGAGAAGGTGATGCTATACCCGCTCATGTCGCCAAACAACTGGGATGCATCGGCGGCAAAGACCCCATTGGAAGGAATGGAGATGGTCACATCCCGCGATACGCCTTGCCGATCAAGCGCCCTCATACATACTCGAACCGCGTTGGCTCCGCCGTTCACAACTGCAACCTGAGTATACCATTGGGTGTTGTTCACGATCCAAGGCGCAACGGCCACAGGGGACTCGCAAGATGCGCACGGACCTTGAGAGACCTGTTTCACTACCTTATAAAGGTCGGGCTGCCCCATGGCTGGCTCGGTAATCTCAAGCATTTGATCACCCGAAACGTTCAAAAATCGAGACTCCTGTCCGGAGGGCCAGAAAATTCGGACCTCATCCGCAAGGCAGGAAGCGCCCAAACCAAAATGAACGGGCAAGCTGTTGAATGAGCCCCGGCCAGCGCCGCCGCTAACCTCTCGCACCGCAGTCGTTTCTCCCGCTACAACCTGAACGCGAGCCCCAATGGCGCTGGCGTTGGAAGCCGAGCCCACGAGCCGGATGCTCAGGAAGTGATTGCCATTTTGGGTGTCGTTTCGCCACAGGCGATTGTTGGCGTCCGGACCACCGGTGACCATAAAATCCAAATCGCCGTCGCCGTCATAGTCGGCGAAGGCAACGCCGCGTCCATCAAAGGAACCGCCTCCCAGAACATGGGTTATGTTATCAAAACCCTGACCATCCCTGTTGCGAAAAAGGGCATTAGGCCCAGAATCCGATGAGAACCCATTGGTTACAAAAAAATCGATCCACCCATCGTTGTCTAAATCGCCCGCATTGCTACTGATCCCCCAACCCGTCACATCGGTCACGCCGGTCTGGGCCGCCACGTCCACAAAGGCCCCCGCCCCATTATTACGGTAAAGGGCGTTGGCCGTTCCCGTATCCCCTGGCCAGGTAGTCCAGTAGAGGTCCATAGCCAAATCGTTGTTGTAATCAAAGGCCAAAACGCCCATGCCCAAACCCGTCGCCGTCACACCGGCCTCCTGAGCGACATCCCTTAAAACGCCGCTTTCATTCAACCAGAGATTGCTGAGATCGCCGCTCCTATTGCCATTGTAAATGTCCACCCAACCGTCGTTGTTCAAATCGCTGGCAACCACGCCAACGCCCAAGCCGCCCGCGTTCGGCCCCAAAATCCCGGACGCCTCTTCAAATTTCAAATCGCCCAGGTTGTGGTAGAGGATGTCCGGCCCGATGGCGTTCACGTAAATGTCCAACAGGCCGTCCCGATCATAATCCACAAACGCCACGCCCCTGCTGCTGTCTTCATTAATCAGACCCGCCAAAGCCGCAACATCTGAAAAGGTTCCGTCCCCGTTGTTTCGATACAGCACATCGCCGCCAGATTGAAAGGTCACCACATACAGGTCCAGATCCCCATCGTTGTCCAAATCTCCGAAGGCAGCGCCAACGCTGAAAAGGTCACTGCCTACGCCTGCAGAGCCTGTAACATCGACAAAGACACCGCCCCCATCGTTGCGAAAGAGATTATTGGGACCGTTGTTGGTGAGGTAGAGGTCCTGGTCTCCGTCGCCGTCATAATCTCCCCAGGCAAGGGATTCCGTTAAAGTGTCTGGCAAACTAACACCTGCTGCATCAGCAACTTCAGTAAAAACCAAATCCTGACCGTGGAGCACGGAGCTGAGCATCAGCAGGAAAAGAAGCTTTGTCTTGGATTTGGAATTCATCACAACTCCTCAGTATGGATCTTACCTCACGAACAATGTGAAAACAGGAGACACGCCAAAAGTCCCAGCCCATTGCATGATGCTATTATAGCCGCCATCATCCTCCAAATCGAAACGATCTTGCCAACCCGAATTGGGGCAGGAAAAAACGCGGGCCGCGTGGCCTCCCTACAACTCAACCCTACACCATCCTCGGGTTTCCGGCTTAAACCCACAACGTCGGTCAACGCCACTCGTCAAAATAGCGAAACGCCAACCCGTCTCAAAAACAGACCTGACAATCCCCCGGTTTTTCGGGGCTCCGCACTTTCACGCCACAACGGACACAAACCACCCACAAAATCCTCACATTTTCCGCAGGCCCTGTGGAAAACCCTGAGGAAAAATCTGTGGAAAACGCCTGCACCGCCCATTCCCCAAGCCTTTTTACCACTGTACACACGAATGTGTGCAAGCCTAAATCTTTGAAACAGTTGCATTTCAACGAAAATCGTTTTGGAATGGTTAGGCCGCCCGTTCTAAAACCAGGGTTTAAGAGAACTCCGTTGTGGAAATTGGTTGAAATGGGTTTATCAATTGTCCTCTCCTTCCAAATTTGCAGGTTTTGTTGGTTTACGGCTGTGCTCATGGCTTCAAAGTCCCGCAAACCGGAAACGGCGGTTGTGTCATGGATGATATTTCCCCAATGCAGGCCATCGACAGGGCGATGGAAAGGCCGCGTCGAAATATCGACACCCCACTAGACCACGCCTGAAGGCTAGCCATGGGAGAACAAGGCAATTAGTCTCCACCCCAGTAGTTAGGAACTCGGTGTTTAGCATTCGATGGGGTGTCAAAATGGAGAATGAGAAACGTAACGAGGTGTTGAAATATCGTCAATCCTCCTTAAAACAGGGATGATCTATCCAAATAGAGAATACGCAGACCTCTCCCCTGATGAGAGTTATGCTACGCTGGCACGGCGATTGCCTTTAATCTGGGTAGATGGAATCACCCGAAGCATCTTCGAAACGGAGGGAGCGCCATGAAACGTAGGAATAAAAAAGAGGCTGTTAAGCTCCAACATTTGGTTGTGCATAGCTTCATAACCAGGCTGGAATCGAGCCACAAACTATGGGGCGGGGATTGTCCAGGCACAGATTCAAGTTCCTGTTGTACATTTTGGTGGACGACCCCTTGCAGATTGGGATTCAATAAGCGATTAGAATTGGAGGAGATGAATTGAAAAAGAAGCCATTAGTATTAAGGGCGCTGAAGGTAAGCAGCTTTATAACCAACCTGAGAAAACCGGACAAAATTGTGGGGGGCCAACAACACGCAACGCCTGCCAGCAGTTGTTGCGTATCTCGTGAATGCTGAAAAGAAGCTCCGTCAACATTGGGAGCCAAAACCCATTTAAAACGGGGGATTCATGGAGGACAAATAGCTTGACCTATCCATCTCCCCCGTTAGAATAAAGAGACATCCCTTTTCCGAGCGTGTCACAAAAGGGCGGACAACCCGTAAAGGTGAGCGCTACAGGTTCAATCATTGCGCGGCAAGACACTTCTCTCAAATATAATGATCCATCTATCCCTTTTTTTTCCTGGTGTCTTGGCCCA
Source organism: Holophagae bacterium (assembly GCA_050294955.1). Lineage (GTDB taxonomy): Bacteria > Acidobacteriota > Holophagae > Acanthopleuribacterales > Acanthopleuribacteraceae > JBNKOV01. Next base: position 1,506 of record JBNKOV010000373.1, on the reverse strand, counting down.
GGAATCAGGAATAGACGCCTACCCTCATCTCTACGACGCCATCCCCCAATTGCGTGGCAGGATGATGGGTGTGGCGGCTGGTGACAAAGGGGCGTGGATTGGGACCCGGCCTGGAGGCGCGCCCACCAACAAACTGCTCTACAAATTGGTGGAAGGACAGTGGTTGCCGGTGGAGGATTTCCCCGTCACGGCAGCCAGGGCAGATGCGTTGAACCTCGACCCAGAGGGCCATGTCTGGGTCTGCACCTACACGCCAAACACGTCCATAGCAGAAGATCCCCGACTAAACCATTTTGACGGCCAAAGCTGGCATTCAAATCCCATTGAACCCGGCTTGTGGCCCACAGCGCTCAGCATGGTGAGCCAAACCGAAGGCTGGATTGCAGGCAATTACGGGGAGTTGGCCCGCTACAAAAATGGCCAATGGCGCAAGGATGTGATCCTTCCAAACGAGGTGGATCGGTATAAGCTATTCCTGTCCGACATCAAGATGTTGGACGCTAATCATGGTTGGTGCGTGGGGTTTTCAGGCGTCGTTCTTCAGTATGAGGGCGACCAGTGGCGGCGGATAGCCGTACCAGAGTCCATAGAAAACAAACGACTTTGGGGCTGCGCTCCCACACAAAACGGGGACTTGTGGGTCGTGGGAGACGGCGGTCTGATCGCCCGATACGACGGAGCCAATTGGCGGGTTCAAACCATGCCCGACCACCAGGATTTCCGAAAAATAAACATGAACGGCCCTGGAGACGGGTGGGCCGTGGGACATAACGCCATTTTCAGATGTCAGAACGGACAATGGAACCCCGTTCCCATACCCGTCTCCGACTTCCAGACCACCCTGACCAGCATATCCATGACCAGCCCAAACTCGGGTTGGATCGCCGGCGGCGGCTTTATTTTAAAACTTCGCTCCCAAAAACCCCTGCCCCTTCGCCCCATCCTCGCCACCGAGACCCACCCCATGCTCCGTCGCGGCGCACAGAAATGCGCGGCCCTGGACATGGACGGCGACCGGGACATAGACCTGATAACCATTGCCTCCGGCTCCTATCGCCTCTTTGAGAACCGAGGCAAAGCCGGTTTCCTGGAAGCGCCCCTTATTTCACAACACATCGCCAATATCCAGGCATTCGCTTGTGGGGATATCGACGGCGACAGCCTCCCCGACCTATATGTTTTCGACCGGGAAACCGGCGCCCAGCAACTCTACCTCAACCCGGGAAACGGCAGATTTTCAGAGCCCTACAAGCTTTTAACCGGGTCGCCCTCGCCGGAAAAAGACACCGCTGTATTTATAGACGCCAATGAAGACGGCCTCATGGACCTGTTTTCGGGAAATGGGTCCAATGGGCAAAACGCCCAACAGAACAACGACTTGTTCACAAACCTTGGCGGCCGATTCGCGCCAACACCTCTGGGCGTTCACAGCCACAACATCGCCTCCGGCCTTTGGGCCGATTATAATGAGGACGGCCACGCGGACCTGATTCTCTGCAATGGCAG
>JBNKOV010000372.1:0-5715 GCA_050294955.1 Holophagae bacterium | reverse complement strand
GTGGGATGACAGCTTCCTGTGGGACGACAGCGCGAGAGCCTATGATTTCAGCTCTATTACGCGGATTAATAATTGGGTAGACCCTGAGTAAACCCAGCTAAATAGATGTGCCCATTCTTCCTTTTTAGGAAGGATGGGCCTTTTTGTATCTTCATGCTGGGGCAGTCAGGTTCCTGGATTAACATTCTTTTTTATGGGCGTTTATGTTGCGTTCTGAGGCTACATGGATGTGCTCGCAAAAAAATATGTAGACCGCTATATTATGAAAAAGGTGTGAAAGCGTTTGCTGTATTAATTTACAGTGATCTCAGATTTTTTGTGATAAAATACTATCTAGTGGGATTTGTGTATCTGTCCGATACATCCTATCGTTCCAACTATTGAATAGGATCTATTCCCGAGCCGGTCAAACGATACAGAGGCTTTCCCCCAGGGTTCCGAGCCTCCATTGACTGCGTGAGGTTTCTGGTTTTTGATGACGCATTTCGGGCATGAACGCCATCCTGGCGCAAGACCCATTTCTGATGGCCCTACTTCACCCTAAAACCATGATGCATAAGCTTCTGATTCCGAACAGTGACCCGATCAGGAGGGAGCTATTAAACGCTCGAGGACCTTTTATAGAAATGTATTCCTTTATTGTTTAATCCTGGTTGCGGGCCAGTCGTTTTCGGCTGAACAAAAGAAAGCCATCAGCTTTGATCGCATTTCTTTAGAGCAGGGATTATCTCAGGCCGCCGTGCGTGCGATTCTACAGGATCAAATGGGGTTTATGTGGTTTGGAACCCAGGAAGGCTTAAATCGATTTGATGGTTATAAATTTAAAGTCTATAGCCACGATCCAGACGACGCCAATAGCCTCTCCAACAATTGGGTGAATGCACTGCATGAAGACCGAGAGGGTCGTTTGTGGGTTGGCACTCAGAATGGGTTGGACCGTTATGATCCCGAAACCGATACATTTCAACACTTTAATTCTGACGCCAACAACACTTCTGGGGTTAATTTCAACCGAGTGCGGGCCATTTTTGAAGACGATCATGGCTTGCTTTGGATAGGAACTGACGGCGATGGTTTAAGTCTTTTTGAAGAGGGGCATGGATTTACCCATTTTGTTCATGAGCCGGGAAACCAGGAAAGCTTGAGCAGCAATCTTGTGATGTGCATAACCCAGGATCAGAAGGGCGGTGTTTGGATTGGTACGGATCATGGGTTGAATCGGTGGAGTCATAAAACAAGGCGATTTACGCGCTACTACCATGAAGACGGGAATATTAACTCCTTAAGCGACAATCGCATAAGGAGTTTGATGGTGGATCGCTTGGGTTTGATTTGGATTGGTTCTTTTACAGGAGGTCTCGATCGCTTCAATTCCGAAACAGGTGTTTTTACCCACTACCAGATGAGGAGCAATCGAGAGAGACCGGAGGCCAATCACGTTCGGCATATTTTTCAAGATCTCACGGGCCAAATCTGGGCGGGGTGCGATTCGGGTTTGTATATGTGGCTGGGCGAGGATAAGGGCTTTCTTCGCTATATCAACGACCCCGGCGATCCAAAAAGCCTGAGCGACAATCGGGTAACCGATATTTATCAAGACAGGGGAGACGTGTTGTGGGTCGCGACCTACGCCGGGCTCAATAAATGGGACATGGCAACCGGCTTCTTTTCCCATTATCATCACGACCCTAAAAAGTCTAACGGTTTAAATCATAACGTGGTGACTGCTTTCTGCGAAGATGAGGACCTCAATCTATGGGTTGGCACTTATGGCGGTGGTTTGAACCGCATGGATCGAAAAACGGGCCAATTTTCTTACTACCTGCATGAGCCGGGAAATTCAAAGAGTCTCAGTGATAATCGCATTGGTTCCATCCTTGTGGATTCAAAAGGGGTTCTGTGGGTGGGCTGCTATTTTAAAGGGCTCAACCGTTTTGATCGTGAAACCGAAAGCTTTGACCGGTTCCAGCATGATGAGACCAACCCCCACTCGCTGAGCGGAAATGCGGTGAGTTCCATTGTGGAGGATAAGCAGGGCGTTATTTGGGCAGGCATTTACCGGGATGGTTTGAATCGCTACGACGCCGAAACCAATCGCTTTTTTTCTTATCGTCACGATGAAGCCAGACCGGACACCATTGGCAGTGATCGCGTTGCATCTATTTTCGTTGGGCAAAATGGGGATTTGTGGGTTGGAACCGACGGCGGCGGCTTTTCTCGTTATCTTCCTGAAAAAGATCGTTTTGAAACCATTCGCCATAACCCGGAGGACAAGCATAGTTTGAGCAGCGACCAGGCATGGGTGATCCATGAAGACGGGGATCGCACCCTTTGGGTAGGAACCAAAAGCGCAGGTTTGAACCGTTGGCTATGGGCAGACCGAATACAGGGAAAACGGCATTTTCAAAGGTATACGATAAAAGACGGGCTGCCTGGCAATATGATCAACGGCATCCACAGTTCGAATAAGGGGTTTCTTTGGATGAGCACCAATCGTGGGCTGTCCAAATTTGATCCGGCGAGAGAGCAATTTGTCAACTATGACGCATCTAATGGCCTTCAGAATAACGACTTAAATTTTGGCGCTGATTATCAATCAAGTACCGGGGAACTCTTTTTCGGCGGTGCAAACGGATTCAATTCCTTTTACCCCGACGATGTAAAGGGCAACGACAAGCCGCCAACCATCGTACTTACCGATTTTCTTCTTTTTAATAAATCAGTGGTTCCCGACATCTCCCAAAAACCATCCAAGTCGGCGGTCATGACCCAACCTGTTTTTCTTGCAGATAAGGTTAGACTGAACTATCAACAAGACGTGTTTTCATTTGAATTTGCGGCCCTTCACTTTGGCGAGCCCCAAAAAAATCAATACGCCTACATGCTTGAAGGAGTAAACAAAGATTGGCTTTATACTGATGCCGACAAACGTTTTGCTTCCTATACCACCCTAGAGCCAGGCTCCTACACTTTTCGCGTCAAAGCCTCAAACGCCGATCATGTCTGGTGTGACAAGGAAGCCGCTGTCCTTGTGGAGATCTTGCCTCCGCCTTGGGCCACCTGGTGGGCGTATAGCCTTTATTTTTTGTCTTTTACAGGCGTCGTCGCCCTAATAATGCGAGGACAACGAGTGAAAATGAGAGCAAGACTGGACCACATTGATCGCCTCCAAAGGTTGGACAGGCTAAAAGACGATTTTCTTGCGAATACTTCTCACGAATTACGAACGCCGTTAAATGGCATCATAGGGCTCACGGAGTCGCTTTTAGATGGCGCAGCAGGGCCTACAAATGCCCGGTTAAGCTCGCAATTGGAGATGGTTGCTTCCTGTGGAAGGCGACTTTCCAGTTTGGTGGACGATATACTTGATTTCGCTAAAATGAAAAACGACGGCCTCTCCATTCAGGCTAGAGCGCTTGATCTCAGCTCGCTCATGGACATGGTCATGGCGCTCTCACAACCACTTATTGGGTGCAAGAGCCTGCATTTGAAAAATGACCTTTCCCCAGACCTCCCTCCTGTTGCTGCTGATGAAAAACGGCTTTTCCAAATACTGCACAATCTAGTAGGCAACGCCATTAAATTCACGGATATGGGAAGTGTTTCCGTCACCGCATCCCAACAGGGAAACCTCTGCGAGATTAGCATCAGCGATACGGGCATTGGCATTCCCGAAGAGCGATTCGACGATATTTTCCAGATGTTCGAACAGGTGGAGCATTCCGGAACCCGTCGTCAGGGCGGCGCGGGCCTGGGTCTGGCTATTACCCGGAAACTGGCGGAGTTAAACGGCGGTGAAATTCGAGTAACCTCCGATTTGGGCGAGGGTTCCCAGTTTAGTTTCACTCTGCCCATTTCGGAAAAGAAAGACGAAACACCCCACAACATCCCAAGCCGCATTCCCACATCCAACAGGGGCGTTCATGCCCCGATCATCCTTGAGATGGGCCGTCAATCGGACCGGCGCATTCTGGTGGTGGACGATGAGCCCATCAACCAACAAGCGCTCTGCAATCACCTGACCTTGCAAAGCTTCCACGTTACCCAGGCCATGGATGGGCCAACCGCTCTCAAACTTATTGGGAAAAAGGCGTTTGATCTGGTAATCCTGGACGTCATGATGCCAGGGATGTCGGGATATGAGGTTTGCGAAGCCATACGGCACAAATACTCCCTTCACGAATTGCCGGTCCTCATGTTAACCGCCAAAAATCAAATGTCCGATCTCACCAGAGGCCTGGAGTCCGGCGCCAACGACTACATTTCAAAGCCGTTTGACAAGAGAGAGTTGCTGGCCCGGGTCACGTCGCTCATAACCTTGCGCGACGCATTTAGCGCGGCCCTGCAAAGGGAGCGCCAGTTAAGAGCGGAACAGACCCGATCTCAAGGACTTGTGAATGAGGCCAATGTGTTGCGGGAGCAGACCGAGATTCTGGCCCATTCGGAAGCGGAGGCTAAAAAGGACAGCCGTTTCAAGACCGACTTCCTGGCCATTATGAGTCACGAGCTTCGCACGCCTTTGAACGCCATCATTGGCTACAGCGAAATTCTTCATGAAGATTTGGACCTGGAGGGCCAAGGCGGGTTCATCCCCGATATCATCAAAATTCAAACATCGGCCCGAAATCTGTTGACGCTTATCAATAATCTGCTGGACCTCACCAAAATGGAAGCCGGAAAGATGGAGTTATTTACCGAGGACGTGAGCCTTGAAACCCTAATTGAAGAGGTCAGTGATACGCTGAATCCGCTTATGACCCAAAACGGCAACGTCTTTAAAATCTACAAAGACCAGACGTTGCCAACCATGCACACAGACATCACCAAATTACGCATGATCCTCATGAACCTGCTGAGCAACGCATGCAAGTTCACCCGTCACGGCACGATAGAGTTTTTTGCCGAACGAGCTGAAACCCCGGGTTTTCTTCAAATTCAAGTGAAGGATACGGGCGTGGGCATGACCCCGGAGCAACTCACCCGTGTCTTTCAGCCCTTCGAGCAGGCCGAGTTGTCAACTACCAGCAAATACGGAGGTTCGGGATTAGGCCTGGTCATCACCCAGCGTTTTTGCACCATGTTGGGGGGCAGCATCCAGGTGGAAAGCGCGATTGGGGAAGGCGCCGCCTTTACCCTTTACCTGCCCATCACCGCGCCTGTTCAACCGGCTGTAGAGTCCTGATATTTATTAAAATTATGATTTCCATCAAAATTCCAAACAGAGGCAGGGAGCATTGGTGAAAGCCGAAGAAGCGCAAAAGCCCTATATAGACGCCCATTGCCATCTCGCTGATCCCAGGTTTGATCATTGTAGAGAGGCGGTCATCACACGCGCCTCGCAGGCGGGGGTGGAGTATTTCATTCAGGGCGGCGTAGGTCCAGAGGATTGGCGACGGCAGTGTGAATTACAAGGGCCGGGTATTTTAAAAAGTTTCGGCCTGCACCCCTGGTGGGTGGCCGAGCGGAGCGAAGCGGAATGTGAGCGGGCAATGACGCTGCTTGAAACCATGTTGCCCGAGGCATTCGCTCTTGGAGAACTGGGCCTGGATTTCCTTCCACGGTTTGCTCCATCCAGTTTCTCCAAACAGAGGCGTTATTTTATTCGACAATTGGAGCTGGCGGCGAAGACGGCAAAACCCATTGTGCTCCACATTGTGAGAGCTCATGGAGAAGCACCCGACATCATACGTAAAGCCGGTGTTTTCAAGGGTATTG
>JBNKOV010000371.1:0-5712 GCA_050294955.1 Holophagae bacterium | reverse complement strand
TATTCAAAATATTTGAAAAATAAAAAATATGTAAAAAACTAGAATGAATTCTGAGCAGACCGGTGAAGATATTTTTCAAAAACGACATCGTTTAGTTTGTTAAACTTTAAATTTACTCAAATCTTCTTAATGAGCCAAAATGGTTTTTCAAAAATGACCGAATTATCGGTGAATGCGGTCGAATTATCAGTGAATTCGGCTAAATTATTGAAAAATATAGCCTTCATCAACCTACCTGAATAATACTGCCATGGCTAAATCAAATCTTCTCTCCACAATAAGCCTTTATGCCTTCAGCGGGTTTTTTCTGCTTATAGCGTTATTGGGTATTCTGGCCATTCGCTCTGGCGCAGATCTCGACAGCGCCGATGTGTTGGCCAGCGAGATGGCGTATACGAGAGATTTCTTGGAAAAGGGCGGCGCCTTTCGAGCCATGATGGAGCGGTTCCCTCACATTAATGCCAAGGGTGAGAAGACACGAGAGAAAGACCGTCTCCGGGAATTATTTTCAAGCTGGCGTGCAACATCCAAAAGCCTTGAGCCACAAATGGACCAGGATTTCGTAGATATGGGCTTGATGCTGGACCGTGTTTTGCTCGCATCGGGCTCATTCGAAGAAACGGAAGTGTACAGGGAGCTGACCGGTCGGATCCAAGCTGTTTACGATCAGCAAGCAAATGGCTTGATTGAAAAAATGAATGGGTCTCAGCATCGGCTGAAACGCACCAGGTTTTTGATTCTGAGCGCCCTGATCGTTGCGACTCTCTGGTTTCTCTTGGGGTATCCTGTCCTGTCCAAGTTCGTCCTCCAGCCTTTGGTCAACTGGTATAACCTGGCTTTTACGGGAAAAGAGCCGCAAGAGGAGATTGGTCCTTCCAGCTTCCAAGATTTTAAACGATTGGATGAGCATTTGCAGAAGATGTTTTCCGTCCATCCCAAGGCCCTTGAGTCCCTAAGCATAGTTCGAAGCATGACCGAAGGCCTGCTGGTTGTGTCGCCCGACGGAATCATTCAAAGGGCAAACAAGTCCATGGAGCAAATGCTTGGATATCGGAATCAAGAGCTTGTTGGCAAGCCGTTTACCGATATCTATGTGAGATTAAAATCGGTTCATGTCCAAGGTTTTTTCAAGAGGAAAACGACCTATCGTGAAGAGGAGTTGTTTAAGACCAGAGAAGGTAAAATAATCCCTGTTCGGTTCTCCAGCTCATTTCTCTTTGATGAAGAAATGGAGGTGATCGGCTTTATCTGCATCGCCAAGGACATCACCAAAGAAAAGCATGTTGAAGAAGAGCTACTCAAGCAAAGCGAGTGGTTTAAGGTGACTCTTGCCAGTATCGGGGACGCGGTTATCACCACCAACACCGAAGGCGTGGTCACTTTCATGAACGACATCGCAGAAACCCTCACTGGCTGGACCACAGACGAAGCGAGAGACGTGCATGTCAATGAGGTTTTCCAAATTATCCGTCGTGTTACGCGAGAGGCGCTGCCCATGCCTGCGGGCAAGGATCTGGGTGAACAGACTGGCTCTTTTCGGGTTCATGATTTAATTCTCATTCATCGGAGCGGCAAAGAGATTCCTGTAGATAAAAGCATGGCGCCCATTCGCTCTTCAGACGGGCAACTTCACGGCGCTGTGGTGGTTTTCCGAGATGTAACCGAGCTGAGACGGGTGGCTGAAGAGTTGAACAGCGCCAAGGAGCGAGCAGAAGCGGCTGCTTTGGCCAAGGATCGTTTTCTCGCCAATTTGAGCCATGAAATCCGAACCCCCATGAATGGGGTTATTGGCATGACAACCCTGTTGTTGGACTCCGATCTCACCTCCGAACAAAGAGAATCGGCGGAGTTGGTTCGCGGTTCTGCTGAGTCCTTATTGGCCCTGATTAACGACATCTTGGATTTTTCCAAGATAGAAGCTGGGAAGTTGGAGCTTGAGAAAATCGAATTCAAGCTGAGGACCTGCGTTGAGGAGGTGGGCGATCTTCTTGCTCAGAAAGCTCATGAGAAAGGATTGGAGATCCCCATTCTGGTTGGCCACGATGTGCCCATTTCCCTTTTAGGCGATCCCGGCCGGTTGCGTCAGATATTGCTGAACTTAATAAACAACGCAGTCAAGTTTACCGAGGCGGGCGAAATTTTTGTTGAGGTTCGCCTCCTTGAGGAGACGATGGACAGTTACCTTCTCCATTGTGAAGTGGTGGATACGGGGATTGGGATTTCAGAAGAGAAAATGGACCGTCTTTTCAAGCCATTTTCTCAGGGAGACGCAACCATGTCTCGCAAGTATGGCGGGACCGGTCTGGGCCTTGCTATCTGCAAAGAATTGACCGAGGCCATGGGCGGGCGCATTTCTATCAAAAGCACTCAGGGGGAGGGAACTGCCTTTTCCATTAATCTCAGATTCGGGAAACCTAAAACCTGCGGCGCAAATAGAATCACAGTACCGGCCATTTTCCAGGACGTGCGTTTTCTGGTTGCCGATCCCCATCCAACCAATCGCCGGATTCTGCGTTATTACCTTGAGGAGGGAGGGGGCCATGTCGGTGAGGCTTCTCTTAGGGATGAAATCATTCCGTTTCTTGTGGAAGCCGCTGAAAATGGCAAACCTTACCAGGTAGTGCTCCTCGACTATTTTCTTGCTGGGATGGATGGGTTGCTGGAGAAGCTTCAAGGCTATGGCAGAGCCCAGATTATTTTAACGACTTCCATGCTTCACAGAAAAGACGCCTCAAAAGCAACTCCCCATCTTGCGCACGATTATCTTACCAAGCCGGTCAAAGTAGGCCGATTGTACAAGGCAATTCGGGCTGTTTTAAATCCTGAAGATCCAAGTGTTGCGCCCAAACCGGTGGGGACGCCGCAGGGCCGAGCCTGGCATTTGAAACGCCGATTGGGCGCGCCCAGAATTCTGGTTGTAGATGATAATGCGGTGAATCAGAAGGTCGCTGTTCGTCTCTTGGAAAAACAGGGATATCGCTGTGATGTAGCCTCCAACGGATTGCAAGCCCTTGAGGCTTTGGGGCGAATTTCTTTCGATCTTATTCTCATGGACTGTCAGATGCCGGAAATGGATGGTTTTCAAGCAACGCAACGCATACGTGAGCGAACAGACGAAAAGAAAAACATCCCCATTGTCGCGATGACGGCGAATGCCTTAAAGGGTGATCGGGAACGCTGCTTAGACGCCGGTATGGATGATTATCTCAGTAAGCCGGTGAATAAAAAGGCGCTTGCCGACGTTCTTCAGCATTATCTCTCTCCAGATGGAGACAAACCCTGATTACAGGCTCGTCATTTGCGCTGTGGATGACCTTTGAGCCTCGGCCGAATCCGTTTGTTATGGGGTTTTGATCAAGCTGTGAAAAGTTGTAAAAAGGCATGGCGCTAGCCCATTTCCCCAAAAAAAGGCCGTATTATAATTAAGTTGGATGAACGCCTGGCCGATCTGGAATCTTAGAGAGGTTTGTCTACTTTTGACTTCCGAGTGTCGTGGCTCAAGGAGAAGTCTAGCATTTTGTTCGTACAGCCCCAAACCTAAAATTTTAATCATTTAAAACCTTGCTTGTTTCCTTTTTGAGGAGATTCAAAAGTCCTTCCAGGGTTGGTGGAAAGGAGAATTATGGGATTTCGTCTCACTATCTGTCTTCTGCTCATGAATGTTTCGTTAGCAGCTTTGTCTGTCAATGAGCTTGTCCCGGTATATACAGACACCGCAAATGATATTTCCATCGACGGCCGTTTAGATGAAAGGATTTGGAGAAAAGCCTCTACCATTGACCAACTCGTCGAGGTTTACCCGGACGACAGCGGTCGCAAACCGGAGCTGGAAACTGAGATAAAGGTGCTCTACACGCCTCAGGGTTTGTACGTGGGATTCTGGTGTGAAACGCCTAAAGACAAACAGTTGAGCAGGCTTTCCTTCCGAGATGGCGGCGGTGTCGAACGGGACTGGTTTCGGGTTTCTATCGATCCCAGTGGGCAGGGCGTGAACGGGTATTACATGGTTCTTGCTCTGGGCGGCTCGATCCAAGACGGAACCATTGTTCAGGAGCGCCGTCGCATTGGTGAATGGGATGGACCCTGGGAAGGCATGACGACTTCTGATGACCGTGGTTGGAGCGGTGAGATGTTTTTTCCCTGGAGCATGTTCGCCATGCCCGACACCGAAGTAGACGAGCGCCAGATGGGCATTCATTTCGAGCGCTGGGTTTCTCATCTCAACCAGCGATGGTCCTGGGAGCCGCTTTCCGAGCGTGATTCCAAATACCTCTCCGGATTCTCAAAACTTCGCATCCGTAACCTCCACTCCAAATCATCTCTTACTTTTTACCCCTATGCAGCGGGGAGCAGTGATCAACTGGAATCTGACCAGGCAGGCAAGGGCGGGTTTGACCTATTCTGGAACCCGGTGGCGGGCATGCGTGTGGCGGCAACGGGGCTGCCCGATTTTGGCCAGGTAGAGAGCGACGCTGTCGTGGTGAACCTCTCCGCTTTTGAGACATTCTTTCCCGAGAAACGCCCGTTCTTTCTGGAAGATAGGGATATATACAACACCAGCAAGTTGAATCTGGTTCATACACGCCGCATTGGGGGCAACCCCGATCTGGCCGAGATTCCCGAGGGTTATTCCACTGAAAACTCCGGAGGCGCTTCCGATATCACCGCCGCCTCCAAGGTGACGGGTCAGCAGGGCAATTATCGCTATGGGGCCATGGTCGCCATGGAAGACGATACTCAATACACGATCATCAATGACGAGACTGGCGAGCGGACGGAAGCGACTTCAGAGGGGCGCGATTATTATACCGGTCGGCTTTTGCGCGAAAAGGTAACCTCTCAGGGCGCCTATTACGCCTTTGGCTGGCTGGGAACCATGGTGGATCGACCTGCCATCGACAGGCAGGCCCAGGTAAACGCGCTAGATGGAACCTATCGGAGCGCTGAGGGCAAGTGGAACGCTAGCTGGCAGGCGCTCTCAAGCGACATCGACGAGGCTGGCGAGTCGGACAATGGTTACGGCGGATGGGTTGACGTGACCTGGCGACCCCAAAAAGGCTGGTTGCATCGAGGAGACATCTCCTATTACGACGACTCTCTGAACATCAACGATATGGGCTTTCTCCGAAGAAACGATGAGCGCCGCTTGAACTATCGCGTCGAGCGCAACAACACCGAGCTGTCTGGCCTGAGGGGTCGAAAAACGGTATTTAAGGCCTGGTTGTATGAAAATAATCAGGGCTTCAACTTGGGAAGCGGGATCGCCGCAAGCCGCAATTGGAAATTCAACAACATGACCGCATTCTTCATCAACGCCGTGGTCAAAGCCGATCATTGGGATGATCGGGTTTCAAGGGATAACGGCATTGTCAGAAGGAAGGGCCTCAAGGAAATGTCGGTGGCCTGGGATTCCGATCCGCGCAACAAATGGGGCTTGTTTACCGATCTCCGCGCCTGGATGGGTTCCTACTCCGACAAGCTGTCCTACCGTTGGATGGTCTACAGCAGGTATACCCTGAACGACCATGTCGATTTTCGACTTTCCACCTCTTTAACTCAAGACAAGGACTGGCTATTGTGGCGAGAAGAGACCACCTTCGCCACCTACAACAGCACAAAACTGTCCCCAACCCTTCGCAGCAACATCCTCTTCTCACCCAGGCAAGATCTGCGTTTTGTCATGCAGTGGTATGCTGTAAAGGCCAGAACCCA
>JBNKOV010000370.1:0-5717 GCA_050294955.1 Holophagae bacterium | reverse complement strand
AGCAGCAATAAAGTTTCCCATGTTTGCTTCTGGCAAGACAATCACCTATAATTGGGCCAATTCAGCGTGTGAGGTCGAATTGTCCCGTGAAACGAATTGGATCCAATCGATTGCCAAGGGAGACTTGAAAGCCTTTGAAACTCTGTGCCGCTCCTACCAGAAGCGACTCTTTGGATATCTTTTGAGAATGCTGAGAAGTCGTGAGACCACGGAAGAAGTGATGAACGATGTGCTGCACGGAATCTGGCAGGGCGCCGCCCGGTTTTCCGGCGCAAGCCGTCCATCCACCTGGATTTTCTCCATTGCGAGGCACAAAGCCCTGAACCGCTTGGGCCGAAAGAAGCCGGTCATCACCGATGAGGTGTCCGACGACCATATGCCCGACGCATCGGATAACCCGGAAGACGGACTGATCCACAAGGACCTGGTAAAGATGGCCTTGGGCAAATTGTCGGTGGAACATCGCGAGGTAGTGGAGCTTACCTTCTATTCTGGCCTGTCGTATCAGGAGATTTCCGAAATCGTTGATTGTCCGATAAACACAGTGAAAACAAGGATGTTTCATGCCAAACAACAATTACGCGCCATCCTGGGGAGGGTGAAGCCATGAACGTAAACGAACAGCCTCACGAAGCATTGGTGAAACTGCTGCCCTGGTACGTGAATGGCACTTTGGACGAGTCGGAATCTCATATTGTTGCCGAACATGTGGAGCACTGCGACGAATGCGCCGAGGAAGTAGCGGAGCTCCGGGATTTGGAGCTGGCCGTTATGGCTGTGGGAAAGGAGGAAGCGCTTCCCGAATTTGACGGGGTGGATCGGGTTCTGGCTGAAATCGCCGAAAAGGGCCGCAGAAAGGAAGGAGGCGCACGTATCTTTCGTTTCCCACCCGCTCGCACGGCAATGTGGGCCGCCCTTGCCGCCGCCCTCGTATTCGCCATTTTCATTCCCAGATATCTCAATCAACCCGCCATGGGTGAGATGGCGACCCTCCAAGACAGCTCGTCGGACCAATATCAATTCCTGAAAATGGTGCGGGGAGACAACATGACCACGATCACTCCCAAGCCCGGTCAAAGCGCCTTACAGTTCAAAATCGAACTCCATTTGGGCATTTCAGTGCGTCCCTCTCGGGATTACGCGCTTCTGCGCTGTGAGTTAAAACAAACACCGGGCGACAAGCCCCTTGCCATTGCCAATGGCAAGGCTGTGGATGAGGCTTTTGGCGTCTCATTCCCATCCGATGATCTGGCGTCAGGATACTACTACGTCGAGGTCTACGGACTGCCCGCCCAATCCCAGTCACAAGAGTATAAATTGTTAAAAACCTATGGTTTTAAACTAGAAAGGCAGTGAGGTAAGTCATGACAGGTCAAGAATATCTGTTTACGGGTTGTGCGGTTGGCGTGGCTGGCGGGAATCTGTTCCCTTCCAAAGCCATGATCAGTCTGCCCATGATCGGCGGCGAGGCGTGCTCTGAAATTCGAGGGTTTAGAAAGGCTTGGGACACGGAAGCGCGGGCCTGCCAGTCTGTTGGCTTGAGAAACGCCGTCTCCAAAGCTACCGGCCAGGAGACCAATCTGGCTTTTGAGACCAACGTAAGCTCGGAAGTCAGACATTTGCAATTTAGGCAGGGGCGACATAAATGGCTGCCCTTCATGAATCATCTGATCATAGAAGCCCATAATCTTCGAGCTGAACTGTGTTCGGTTCGCCCCAAATCCGGCGGGGAAGAGGCCGTGATCAAACCCGTGATTGACGCCTTTCATCTCACTGTTTTGGGAAAACGATTTACCGTCCATCTCAGCGAGGCGCTTACCGAAATCACCAGTAAGACTCTAATGGACAAAATGATTCGAGAAAAATCCACAGGCGAGATCCTCGTTGATTTCCAGGTTTCGGAGTCTCAGGGTTACTACATCTACAGCCTTGTGGATCATATCAGTTGGGAGGGCGAGCTGCCCGATGGAATAGCGGTGGTGGACAACACCATCTCCATTCGCGGCATCGGCGTTCTTCATCTTGCAGAGATGGCGCGCGGTTTTAACAGCGCCCGTCTGGCCCTGGTCCGCCTTGAGCTGGATGACTCGATCACTGCGCGCAACGCCAATATGGCTGTCATGGGAGAGCCAGAAGACGAACCGGAGGATGACAAGGTGCTGCCGCCCAATCAGGCGGTCTTCTGCGAGGTCCAGAGCAACGGCATTCGCCCGGACAATACCTGACCCACAGCGTGGGGAGATTTTTGTGAGATATTCATTTTATTCATGCATCCTGTTTCTGCTTTTCTCCGCCTGTAATAGACCTCAAGCTGAGGACATATACCATCAAGCTTTAGAAGCCTTTAGGACGGGGCATGCCGAGCAGGCCGAGACCTTGGTTGATCAGGGTCGCAAAGCTTTGGCGCCTGAAAGCCTGGAGCATGCCAGACTTGGCATGCTCCGGAGTCTTCTGCTCTTAAAGCAACCCGCCAGTCCTGAGCGCGATCTGTTGTTGGACAACCTCTTGGTGGAATTGGAGGCTTCCAAGTTTTCGGAAATCCAAGCTGGCAGATTCCTGATTCTGGGTAGGAAGGCCTGGCTGGCTGGGGAGGTTCACGGGGCCGAAGGTTTCTTCCGGAAGGCCGATGAACTGGCCGAAAAGGATGGGCTTCATGTAACGCAAGCTCAGGTGCTTATCTTTGAAGACGATCTGTGGTACGGCCGCAGGGATCCCGATGAGCCGGGTCTGTTGCGAGCCGCCCGTTATGCAAGAATGGGCGGCGATGTCTATCTTGAGACCAAGGCCCTGACCCGCTTGGGTTTTTACCGCCTGAAACAAAATCGTTTCGACGAAGCCATTGAGGTTTTGGAGCAGGTGGCGGAGGGTCACCCCTGGCTGAGAGGGGACGTTTTCACCAATCTCGGTTTGTGCTATGGGCGTCTGGGCTATTATGAAAAGGGACGGACCTATCTGAACCAGGCCGTTGCCATTTTTGAACGTCTTCAACGATTGCCTCGACTTCAAAACGCGCTGGGCGAATTGGGCAACAACTACTATTTTCGGGGCTTATATCGGGAAGCAAATAGCTACTATTTCAAAGCTTACCAGTTGGCCCGAGATATGGATGACAAGCACTCCGTTTCCCTTTGGGCGGGCAACATGGCCGATGTCTCCATCATGGTTGGCGATTGGGGTGAGGCCGACCAGTGGAACGAACAGGCTATTTCCCTCACCGAGGATCCTCGGTCTCTAAAGTATCTCGCTCTAAATAAAGCCCATATTGCCGCAGGCCGCATGGAGTTTGAAGCGGCGGAAGCTGCATTCCAAGATGTCATTCTTACCGCCACCCATGAGCCTTCTCTTTTGTGGAACGCCCACGATGGGTTGGGTCGTCTCTTTGCGGAGCGGAAACTGTGGGACAAAGCCAATGCCCATTTTCAACAGGCGGTGGCTATAATTAATAAGACCACGAATTTAAAGGCAGCGGAGCAACGCATCTTCTATTTTTCTCGCCTGATGGGCTTCTACCGCGCCTATGTTGACGCCCTGGTTTCCCAATCACTGCCCGAACAGGCGTTCGCCACTGCCCAGTCCAGTAGGGCTCGCGCCCTGATGGACCGCTTTGGAGAGGATCTGGACCATCCACCTTCCGCAAAGGACTTGCAGGAACGCGCCAGAAAAGAAGGGGTTGTGTATTTATCCTATTGGACGGCTCCCCGCCGTTCGGTGATTTGGATATTCTCTCCAACGGGTTTTAGAATGAGCCTGGCCCCTGGGGAAAAAGAGCTTGCGGCGTTAGTGACCTCGTGGCAGGAGTTTCTCGTTGGCCAGTCCGGAGACCCCATTGGCGCTCGAAACCCGGTTGGCCCTCAACTGTACGACTACCTGCTATCAGAGGTTCGCGACCTCATCCCCAAAGGAGCCAGGGTGGTGATTGCGGCGGATGGCCCTTTGTGGAACCTGAACTTCGAGACACTGCCCGTTATGGAGCCCACCCCCCATTATTGGATTGAAGACGTTACCCTGACCATGGCGCCTTCCCTCAATCTAGCAAAAACAGCCGATAACTCCGTCGAGCCCGAATCCATCTTGCTGGTTGGAGACCCGGATCAGGTGAGCCCGGATTTCCCGGGGTTGGAACATGCAGCCTCGGAAATCAACAACATAAAGAACAGCTTTTCACAACTGAAGGCCTCCCAGATCAAGATATTAACGGGAAGAGACGCTCAACCCGCAGGTTATTTAGACAGCCGTCCCCAGGATTATGACCTTATCAGCTTTGTAGCTCATGCAGAAGCCAATCGGGAGATACCGCTGGATTCGGCCATCATCCTATCCAATTCCCCCAATAAGGGATTTAAACTCTACGCGCGGGACATCATGGCCATACCGCTAAAGGCGGAAGTGGTTTCGGTATCCTCCTGCACCAGCGCGGGATCGCGGACCTTTGCAGGAGAAGGTCTGGTTGGCTTTGCCTGGGCATTCCTCCATGCAGGAGCCAAAAGAGTGGTGGCGGGCCTTTGGGAGGTGGACGATCTGGGCGCAGCCGAGCTTATGACGCTTTTTCACCAGCGCCTCGCCGCCGGACTCTCCCCAGAAGAAGCGTTGCGCGCATCCAAGCTGGATTTCATCCACGCGGAGGGATCGCCCTACGCCCATAAACCTTTCTACTGGGCCGCTTTTCAGATCTACACCAGGTAGCATCCGCCGCCAAAGTGTGGATACGATCGAAACAACCGCTCATTATTCAGGTCAACTCAAGCCCATTACTGTGGCTTATAGTCTATGGTGATATGGTTGGGTTGTTCCTTCACTCTGCCCAACCAGGCCCGAATAGCAGGGAACGGCTCTAACGAGAACCCCCCTTCGTGTGACACATGAGTATAGGCGTACAAGGCAATATCCGCGATGGTGTAGCGACCACCTGCAAAAAAGGGATTGACGCTTAAATGATCCTCCATCATGTTAAGCGCCTTCAAGCCCTTGGGCCTCGCCTCGTTCAACTTATCCCTAAAATCGTCTGGATTCATGAGGTGCGTCCAGAACCGGGAAGTGGCGATGTAGGGCTCATGGCTGTACTGCTCCCAAAACAACCACTGCATGACCAAAGCGCGCTCCCAGGAATCAGATGGCAGGAAGTCGGTCCCTTCCGCAAGATAGGTTAAGATAGCGTTGGATTCAAAAAGAATCTTATTGTCGGGCATGACCAACACCGGAATCTTTCCGTTGGGGTTCATCTTCAAGAAATCTGGCGTATGGGTGGCGCCTTGCATGACATCGTGCTCGTGGTATCGAAAGGGGATGTTCAGTTGGGTCAACAAGAGCCGTACTTTGTAGCCGTTTCCAGATGAAAGGAAATCGTGAAGATGGTGCATGGTCGCCTCCGGTTGGGGGAGCGTAGCTCGCTCCCGCCCGAATCCGCTAGGATCAATTGATAAGTTGAATCAAGGCACCCAAACGGGGTGACGGCAATTGCCGGTATTGGTGATCTGTCTCAGGTTGGTGCCGTCCCGGTTCACCGCATAGAGTTGCCATTTGCCAGATCGGTCAGAGGTAAAGACCAGCTGTTCTCCGTCGGGCGACCAGCAGGGATCCTCGTTGCTGCCTTGCTGGGAAGTTACCCGATAGTTTTTACGAGTCTGCATGTCCATGATGAAGATGTCGAATTTGTTGTCAAACCGGCTTACATAGGCCATATAGTCAAAACGGGGATTCCATACAGCACCGTCATTGTA
>JBNKOV010000369.1:0-5719 GCA_050294955.1 Holophagae bacterium | reverse complement strand
TGAGTGGATCTTCCGGGGCCAACTGCCGTGCTTTTTCAAACGCCTGCATGGCGGCCTCTTCTCGGTTTTCGCTCTGATGGATCAAGGCGATGTTCCGCCAAGCCTCCGAGAAGGCGCTGTTAAGTTCCAAGGTTTGGTTGAATGCGTCCATGGCGGCTGTCATGTCCCCAGATCTTGCAAGGGCCAATCCATAATAATAGTGACTTTCAACCGATTCCGGACGTTGGCTGATGTCTGACGCAAACGTATCTATCGCATCTTGGGTTTCACCCAGGCTAAGCTGGATTCTTCCCTTAAGAGTGAGGGCGCCTGGAAAATCCATTTCATTTTGTTCCAACGGTTCCAGGTTAGTGAGCGCTTGCCGGAGATTGCCTGCCTTGAGAAGGCTGAGCGACAGGTTATACAAGACTTCAGGTTCATGGGGGCGTAGGGTTTTGGCTTTTTCCAAGGCTTCCACAGCTTCGTCATGGCGGTCCAAGGCCTGTAAAGCTTTTCCCAGGTTGTATTGGGCTTCGAAATAATCCGGCTCGGTTCGAAGTGCTGCCTGGTATTCTACAACGGCGTCTTGGTGCCGGTTTTGCCGTTCATAGAGTACGCCGAGGTTGAAATGCATGTCTGGATTCCCCATGAGCTGTTCCCGAGACCGCAACAAGGCGCTGGTGGCTTCTTCGTATTTGCCTGCCCAACCTAAAACCCTGGCCAGGTTTAAATCTCTTTTTGCGTAATAGGCCTGGTCCAAATTGGAAATGGTACTGTTGTACAGCTTTTCGCTGTCTTTCGGTGTAATTGGCGATTTCAGGTCTACCCAGCCTTCTTGGACCATGGCATCCACTATGTGTTCGGCCAGGATATGGTGAATAGCTATTTTGGGATGGACGTGGTCCAGGAAATAAGCATTGCCTGGAATGTCGTAGCCGAACTCGGCCAGTCCTTTTTCTTTTAAGATATCGGGCAATGAGACCAGAGGTAAGCCTCTTTCCGACGCGACCTTTCTCTGGATGAGGTTCATGGCTTCTAAAGACCGCAAGGGGCATATGTCCAATTCACGAGCTAAACGGAACTGCTCTTCGGCCTTTGCCCAGTTCTTTTCTTTCATGTAGGCCTGTGCCATTCGGAAATGAAGCTGGCCATAATCTGAATCCAATTCTTGGGCCAGGTGGAATTTTTCCAGCGCTCCGGCAGGGTCTTCAGCCCGCAATAGGGCCTCGCCTTCGTTTAAAAAAACGGAAAAACGTTGTTTCTGTTCAGCATTCAGCGCCTGATTCAGTTCGGATTTGAATGGGGAAAAGTCCTTGATGTTGGAAGCGGGTTCCACTAGCAAAATGGGAAGATTCAGGCTCTTGGCGTAATCCACAATTCGGTTCAGGTTCAGCTCGAAGTGGCGAATGATGGCTTCTTTCTGGGCGTCGTCTCGAGTAAAGGACGATAACCCGTTCCATACATCCAGCCTTGCTTTTACTTCAGCCGAGATTTCTTGTTTTTCGTTTGCGGTTCCCGACGGTCTGATCAATCCTTCCATCAGACGCGCGGTTCTCAGTTTACGAATGAATTTCATGGCGCCTGGTTGACGTAAAAGGTTGCCATAGGTGCGATCTTCCAGAAATTCATTGTGCCCGGTGTACACGATGAACATGTCCGGTTCATAGCGGCTTAACTCTTCCATGAGAACAGCAACCCGATAGCTGGCATAGGATACCCCGCCGCAGTTGATGACTTCCACTCGCTTTGCAGGATCAGAGGCGTTGAGCAGGAGTTGGACCCAATTCGGAAAGGCGATACGCCAATCGTAGGGGCGGCCAAAGGTTGTGGAGCCGCCCAGGGCGAACACTCTGAAAACCCCTGGCTCCTTCTGAGGTTTGAAGGTCTGCATGTTGAAGAACTGGAGTTTGGGTTCCCTGGTTTTGAGAATGTCGTTGCCTTGATCGTCTTTTGCTGGTTCGAACAAACCGGTCCCCGCTTCGAAATCGAAGAAAGGGTCCTTCTCTGGAGTCGGAGCGCCTATGTTTAGTAGAATGAGGACCATTTCCAAAAGGAATACAAGGAATAAGGCAAAGCCCAGGCCAAACGCGGCCAGGATAAGTTTTTTGCCCAACGATCTTTTGGGTTCAGGCTCTTGGATCATATTCTATTCTCCGGGAAGGGGTTAAGGGAGTAGTATGCCTGGGTCGTCAAAAACCCCGCAACTTTGTCCGGCCTTATAGCGGGACAGATTGATGGCCAGCCTTTCCGGAGCCTGTTTCATCTGGGAAAGTATGGCGTTTTGTTGCGCCGCAGCGTCTTCGAAACGACCGGCCTGGGCCAACGCCATGGCGTAGGTTTCCAAAATGGTGGGCGCTTTGTATTTCTGGATCAAGTCTTCCACTAGATGAAGGGCGCGTTTACCGTCTCTTAAATCCAATTCAGGAGCTGCGCAGAGAAACCTGGCTAACAGGTGGGTAAGATTCGGGCTCTGTGGTATGGATTTATGAGCATCTTCCAATTGGGTCAGCGCTTCCTTGTAGCGTTTGCTGAGAACTGCCGCTGCGATATAGCCCAGTCTGGGCTGCTCATTGCCAGGGTCGCTTGCAATGATTTGGCTATACTGGGCCAGGGCCTCATCGAATTGACCGGATACCGCCATTGAAGCTGCCATGTTGCTCCTGGCTCCGTCCTGTTTGGGGTCCAGTTGAAGCGAGTTTTGATAATGTTCTATGGCCGATTTTTGATCTCGCGTTTGCTGAAACACCATACCCAGATAATTGTGAACGGTAATTTTTTCGTCGTCCACAAGATCTGACCTTAAAAGGCTTTCATACACCTGTTGGGCTCTAACAAGATTTCCAGTTTCGATCAACAACTTTCCCAGCTCAATGCGGGCCGTTGTCTGGTCTGGATCCAGCTTTTCCAGCTTTTCGAAATCATCGATGGCTTGAGACAATTTATTCATGGCCACATAGGTTTGCGCACGTCCCAACAGAGCTTGACTGTTCGTGGCGTCTTGGTCAAGCAAATTGTTGTAGAGTTCCATGGCCTCTTGATAGCGATTGTTTTTCCTCAAGAGGAACCCTTTTTCCAGATAGGGTTCCAGAAATTCGGGCGCTAGTTCTATTGCCAAATCGAACTCGTAAATAGCGTCGTCGTCGCTTTCCTCTTTGCCCAGAAGATTGCCAATGGCATAGTGTATGCGAGCCAACTCCAGTGGGTTGGCTTTGGGGTCATGTTCTTTTATATCGTCTGCGGCCGCCATGAAATACTCAATCAGGCCGTCCCTTCCACCCAGGTTGGTGATGATATAACCCATGAAATCTCGTGGGTTAAATGTTTTCATATCCGCCGCCATGGCCAGGGCAACGTCCAGGGTGGATAGGGTAACAATTTCAGATAGCGGCGCAAGATAGGGATCGTTAATCTGAACCTTGCCGTCCCCTCGCTGTTGTATATATTGGCGAGCTTTCTCCATATTGCCCACCTTTCGCCATGCAAGGCCAAGGGGATAATTTAGCGATGAAGCGTTGGGTTGAAGCGCCAGGGCCTCTTGCAGGTGATCAACGGCTTCCTGAGGTTGGTTTAGCGAAGAGGCAGCCATACCCATGCCTTGATGGTGAAAGGCTGTTCTAGGCGCAATCTTAAGAGCCTTTTTAAAGATATCCGCCGCTTCCTTGGGTTTATTGAGCAGCAACAGCAATTGACCCAGGCGACCCATGGCGAAATGATCGTCGGGTTTCAACGCCAAAACCGTTTTAAAGAACTCAGCAGCTTCAGCATAATTGTTCTTGTCCCGTTCCATAATACCGAGAAAATAAGGCCATCTCGGGTCTTTGGGGTCCAAGATTGCGGCGTTGCGCATCATGGGTTCGGCTGCCTCTAGAAGGCTGTGGGCCTGGTAATGTTCGCCCATGCGGCCAAATGCCTTGGCCAGCAGGGGACGAGTGAGATCATTGCGTTGAATGATCTCTTCCAACTCGTGATGAAGAGCCTCCAGTTTTTTGCGGATAGGGTCTTTCATCTTGGATAAATTGGGTTTCACCAGGGGGTATAGTTCGATGGTTTCCTGAGCGAGAGCTGGTATGACCAGGGTCAGCGCCAGCAGAAAAAAACTCATTTTCAGCTTCATCGCGGGGCGCCTCCTTTGTGGAGCGTATGGTAGCGGTTGATTTCTAGATCGCTCCAGGTGTCCTCCTTGCCATCGGGCCAAACAATTTTAATGGCGGCAAGCTTTTGTTGTTTGCCAAGGCCAAATAAGACACGGGGGTCGCTGGAGGATAAGTAACTACCGTCCACAGCCGCTCGCCGCCAGGTTTTTTTACCCTCATTTGGAATGAGACAAATACGAGCGCCAACAACCGTGCGGCCTTTGGGGCCGTCTACTGCGTTTACGCCCAGCCAGTTATTTTTGATTCCTACTTCATTAATCAGGATTCGGGCCGGGCCGTGATTGTTGATGATTACCACGTCGGTGTCTCCATCGTTGTCTATATCTCCGAAGGCCGCGCCTCGGCTCACTTCCGAGAGTTTAAACGCTGCGCCTGCCTTTTGGGTTACATCTTCAAATCGACTGCCGTCCATGTTGTGGAAGAGCTGGTTCATCTGGTGGAAGGGGTAGGGGTCTTTCTTGTGAACCAGGCTGTCGATAGCCTCAACTGCGCCATTGGCTACCAATAAGTCCAGCCTGCCGTCGTTGTCGTAGTCGAAAAAGGCAACGCCCCAACCAGTTGCTTCTAAACTAGACGCGCCCAATCCGGTTTTAAGGGTCTGGTCCTCAAAAATGCCCGAGCCGTCGTTGCGGTAGAGGGTATGGGTTTCACCAGTGAGGTGGGTGACGATCAGGTCTTCGGATCCGTCCCCGTTAAAATCAGCGGCTGCAACGCCCATGCCTGCTTCGTTTTGTCCAAACGCGTTGACAGCGCAGCCAGCCAGAAGCGCATCGTCTATAAAACCGCCCTTCTTATCGTTAATCCAAAGCTGATTGGGATCTGCATCATTTGCCACATATAGGTCTGGCCAGCCATCGCCATTAAAATCTGCTGAAACCACGCCCATTCCGGCGCCAAACGCCTTGTGGA
The DNA here is from genome assembly GCA_050294955.1 of Holophagae bacterium. GTDB lineage: Bacteria > Acidobacteriota > Holophagae > Acanthopleuribacterales > Acanthopleuribacteraceae > JBNKOV01. The sequence goes on along the minus strand of JBNKOV010000369.1, from coordinate 677 downwards.
TTCCAGCTTTAACGGTTACATCCTCAAATCGACCGTTGCCCAGATTGCGGTAAAGCCGGTCCTGGGCGTCTGGGTAGGATTTGGGGCCACAATAATCTTGAATGCCAGATGAGGTAACACACGTTTTATGGTTGGACCAATCGTATTGAAGATAGTTGGTTACAAACAGGTCAGTGTTGCCGTCTTTGTCGTAGTCAAAAAAAGTGGCCGAGGTGCTCCAGCGTGCGTCGTCTACGCCGCTTTCACTGGTCACATCCTTAAAAGCGCCATTTCCCAGGTTCTGCCATAGCTGGTTCGAACCGTAATTGGTTATGTATAGATCGGTCCAGCCATCATTGTTGAAGTCGCCAACCGTCGCTCCAAAGCCGTAACCTGTGGCTTTAATCCCACTTTCTTCTGTAACATCCGTAAAGTGGAGGGCGCGGCTGCCGTTCGGTAATAGCTTCAGGTCGTTGCGATAAAGCCTGTCTAGGGGTGGAGATGCGCCTATTTTTCCATCTTGGGGAGCGCCCTGGACCAGGTAGAGGTCTAAATCGCCATCGTTGTCAAAATCGAACAGCGCGCCGCCCGGTCCGTTGATTTCGGGATAAAAGAATTTGCCGGTCATGCCATTGTAGTGCTTGAAATCGACACCCAGTTTTTGGGTCTGTTCGGTGAAGAAATCACTCCCAATGCTG